>JAHBAL020000398.1 GCA_018500105.2 Anaerolineae bacterium | reverse complement strand
GCCGCAACCACTGCCCCCGCCAAGCCAGCCGAGCCAGCCAAAGCTGGCCCCAAAGTTGCCTTTTTGGCATGGGGTGATGGCGCTGATGTCCCAGCATGGGAGAAGTTGGTGCAACTGTATAAAGCCAAGAAGCCAGATGTTACCGTTGAAGTCACACCCGTGGCCGATCCGGGCAACAACTTCTACACCAAGCTGCAAACCAGCATCGCCGGTGGCGCTACCCCCGACATTGCGTCATTCCAAGGCTGGGAATGGCAGACTTACGCCGCCAAAGGTGTATTGGCTGAAATTGGTGATTTGGTTAAGCGTGACAAACTCGATGCTTTCCCCGATGCCGCTGGCGTGAAATTGAGCACCTCTTACAAGGACAAGCTCTATATGGCCCCGCTGCAACTCGCCAGCATGGTTATGTTCTATGCCAAGAAGAACTTCGACGAAGCCAATATGAAGTATCCGACCAATGATTGGACCTTCGACGAGTTTACTGAGATGGCCAAGAAGCTGACCAACACCAAGACTGGCGCTGAAAAGCGCTTTGGCATTCAAGCCAATGGTGGCTGGTTCCGCGACATTCACTGGATTCGCGGTACGGGTAAAACCGAGTTTGACAACATTGTTGATCCCAAGAAATCGCAATTCAACCAACCCGAAATTGCCGCAGTGGTGCAAAAAATTGCCAGCGATTGGTATAACGCCGACAAGATCGCCCCCACCGCCGCCGATAGCGCCAACGGTGCAAACCAAATTACCACCGGCAACGTGGCGATGAAGTATGAGGGTCCTTGGTGGTTACCCAGCATGATGTCGAAGAAGTTGCAAGACGAAGGCAAGAGCGTGCCATTTGATGTGGTGCTCATGCCCAAGCAAGCCGATGGCAGCCGACCTCACCGCGCATGGGCCGAAGGGTTTGCCTTGATGAAGGGCAAGAACGAAGCCGCAGCATGGGATTTCATGAACTTCTGTGCCCAACCTGAAGGCGATAAGGTTTATTCTGAAACCACAGGCCGTATGCCAAACACGTTTGCGCTCATTCAAGATTGGTGGTTGCCCACTGTCGAAAAGAACTTCGGATTGAAGAATGGCAAGGTGTTTATTGATGCGTTCAAGGCGGGTCAGCTCGACGTGGTCGGCCTCGTGCCACGCAGCAAGATCTGGACTCAAGTCGTGAAGCCATTGGCTTGGGACAAGCTGATCGCTGGTAGCGCCAAGGCAACGGATGTGTTGCCCGAAGTAGACAAGGCTGTGCAAAAACTGCTCGACGAAGCAAAATAGTTTAGTCTCGTTTGTTTAAGTTTATGCAATATCACCCTATCGAGATGGGCAAAACCAATCTTGATAGGGTGATATTGTTTATCGCATTATGGCAAAATCTAAAAAAACGCCTTGGCGTGACTGGGCTGCTGGCTATTTCTTTGCGTCGCCGTTTATCATCGGCATGTTAGTTTTTGTGGCCTACCCGATTGGCTATGCATTTTGGCTGTCGTTCCAAAAAACCGACCTCGATTTTGGCGGTCTCACCACAAAATTTGTGGGCTGGGATAATTTTGTAAAAGTATTTACTGACCCGACTGCCAAGACCGCCCTGTATAACACTGCCTTTTACACTGTGTTTGCGGTGCCATTGCAGCTTGTTTTTTCATTTTCGCTTGCTTTATTACTCACCCAACCCATTCGCTTCCGCGATTTTTATCGCGCAGGGTTTTATTTGCCCATCATTGTGCCTGCTGTCGCCAGCGCGGTGGTGTGGCAGCGTGTGTTTAACCCCGATTATGGCATTTTGAACGACATGATTGGTTGGTTTGGCGTGCCCCCGCAAAAATGGCTGTTTGATAAGGATTTGGCGAAACCGGCCTTTATTTTTATGTCGCTGTGGCAAATTGGTCGCCAAATGGTCATTTTTATCGCTGGCTTGGGCAATATTCCGCAATCGTTGCTCGAAGCCGCCAGCATTGACGGCGCAAATGGCTTTCAGCGCATCATGAAAATCACATTGCCATTGATGACGCCGCTGGTGTTTTATAACATGGTGATCGCCATCATCAATTCGTTCCAAATTTTTACGCCTGCGTTGATTATGACCGATGGCGGCCCTGAAAATGCCACCCTCTTTTCGGTGCTCAATATTTACCGCGAAGGCTTCCAGTTCTTCAATATGGGCTACGCCAGCGCCCTTGCGTGGGAGCTATTTGTCATCGTCATCGGCTTCACCATCGCCCAATTTGTCATTTCGCGTCGTTGGGTCTATTACGAAGAGTGATTTCAGGGGCTTGTGTCGCCGAAATCGCGCGATTTCGGCGAGTAGCGCTCTATAATTCGCATATGATTCCCCGTTATTTCACTGATCAAAGCATTACCTCGACTTTTTGACCAACTCAGTGTTGATAGAAACAAAAAAATGACTAAACAAACCAAACAAACCCTTGGGTTGGTTTTTTTGCAAATTTTCGCCACGTTGTTGGTGATCTCTTTCTTGCTGCCAACCCTCTGGATGATCTCCTCGTCCCTAAAATCGAGCACCGAAATCTTTGTGGTGCCAATCAAATGGATACCTGACAACCCGCGCTGGCAAAATTATGTGGATGCCTTTAACATGCCGGGCTTGCCAATGTGGCGTTTTGCATGGAACACCTTCATTGTTGTCACCATTTCGGTACTGGGCACGGTGGTTTCGTCGGTGATGGTGGCCTTTAGCTTTGCCCGCATCAATTGGCCGGGGCGTAGCATTATGTTTGGCCTCATGCTTGCAACGCTGATGCTGCCTGCTATCGTGACCCTCATCCCGCGTTTCATCATGTTCAAAGATTTTGGCTGGATCAACTACACCATTCCGGGCCTCGATTTGTATTTCCCTTGGCTCCCGCTGGTGGTTCCGCCTTGGTTTGCAGCGGGCGGGTTTTCGATCTTCCTCATGTATCAATTCTTGCGTGGCATCCCCGATGATCTCGATGAGGCGGCGAAGATGGATGGGGCCGGTCGAATTCAAATTTTGACCCAAATTTTGTTGCCGTTGTGCAAGCCCGTACTGGCAACCATTGTTGTATTTGCGCTCATTCAATACTACAACGAATTTATGGAACCGCTGATCTATCTCAGCAAACTCGATAGCTGGGTGTTGGCTCTGGGTATCCGCGCATTCAACGATACCAATGTGCAAAATTGGGAACTGGTGTTTTCCGCCAGCACGGTCATGCTTTTCCCTGTGCTATTCTTGTTTATTGTGGCGCAACGTTACTTTGTGCAAGGCATTACCATGACAGGCTTTGGCGGGCGATAAAATGCGCGAGTTTGTTGCACAATTTACCAATCCATTCACCCAGTCACTCATGGCAAATGTGCAAAATGACGAGTTGCATATGTTTGTGCGGCAATGGGATACGCTAGAAGGGCTAATTGTCGGCATTTTTCGCAACAAACGAGCCACAGCCGCCGATGCGCAACTGTATTTGCACGTGCAAAGCGATCTAGTTAGCCGCCTGCCAAATTGGCAAACGGCCTTGCACCCGCATTGGCAGGGCAAAAAAATTGGCGGGCAAATTGCGCAAGCCGACCCGTTTGCTGCACTCATTGCCCCCAACGCGGCCAGCGATTTCATCGGCAATTTGCGGCTAATGCAAACCTTGCCCGCTGCCCGCGAGGCGCTGAACGAGATGATTGTGCAACTTTCAAAACCCGCTTCGACCATATAATCAGCACTATGAGTTATTGGGAAAATAAAACCGTGATCGTAACCGGCGGAGCCGGATTTCTGGGCAGCAATGTGGTAAACGCGCTACGCGCCAAGGGATGCCATGACATCCTCATTCCGCGCAGCCGCGAATATGACCTGACTCAAATGGATGCAGTGAAGCGTTTGTATGCCGCTGCAGGTCGCCCAACTATGAAGCATCCGATAGTTGTCATCCATTTGGCAGCAGTGGTGGGGGGTATTGGCGCAAACCGCGACAACCCGGGCAAGTTTTTTTACGACAACTTGATGATGGGCACACAAATGATTGAGGTCGGGCGACAAGTCGGCATCGAGAAATTTGTGTGTGTTGGCACGGTGTGTGCTTACCCCAAATTTACACCCGTGCCATTCCACGAGGATGAATTGTGGAATGGTTACCCCGAAGAGACCAACGCGCCTTATGGCATCGCCAAAAAAGCGCTGTTGGTGCAAATGCAATCATATCAGCAGCAATATAACTTTAAGGGCGCATATTTGCTGCCGGTCAATTTGTATGGGCCGTGCGACAATTTTGACCCTGCGTCGTCGCACGTCATTCCGGCGCTCATCAAAAAATGTGTGGATGCGGTGGATGCAAAGGCCACCCATATTGATGTGTGGGGCACTGGCTCGGCCTCGCGTGAGTTTATTTATGTCGCCGATGCGGCGCAAGGCATTGTATCGGCGGGCGAGCGTTTGGGCAATAACGGGCATGAGCCAATTGTGCCGATTAATATTGGCGCACAGCGCGAAATTACAATTCGTGAGTTGGTACCACTCATTGCCGAATTGACCGGCTTTAACGGCGAAATTCGCTGGGATAGCAGCAAGCCCGATGGCCAACCGCGCCGTTGCCTCGACACCACCCGCGCCCGCGAGTTGTTTGGCTTCACTGCCACCACCGACTTCCGCGAAGGTCTCAAAGCGACGATTGACTGGTATGTCCAGCACAGGCGGTAATGGGCGTAGTCGGTAATCAGTAGCCAGTAATCAGTAGTCAGTAGTCAGACAAGAATCCTGATTTGACTACTGACTACTGACTACTGACTACTGTCTACTTCCTCTAAAACATATCTGGATTAATATTGCGGCGGCGCTGCGAATCTTCGACCACGCCGCTCAGGGCAAACAGCCCAAATACATCCAGCCAACTTACACCGACCAAGCCAAACATGGTGTAAATGACATCCATGCTGTCTTGGTTACACACGACAGACTCATAATTGGATTGGCGACAGGCATCTTGGTCGCCGACAAAATTGCCGTAGGCCCGCATCACCAACACCACCATAATCAGGGCGATCACCACTGAGCCGATCACATTGCCGATCATTATTTTTCGGCGCAGCCACAACGGCAATGCAATCAAACCGCCACAACTCAGCGGGAAAACAACATAAAGCAACACCCAGAAAATGAGGTCAAGCATAAGATGATTGTAAAGCGCTAGGTTTAGCGTTTTGTGATAAAAATACGGATACAATCCAATTATGTTTGTCATCTTCTTTACGCCTTTTTTTACCGATAATGCCAAAATCTTTTTAAACGCCATGACCTCGTTGCATGGTGTGCGGGTGGGCGTGGTCAGCCAAGACCCGCAAGAGGTTTTGCCGATGGAATTGCGTCAGCGTTTTGCCGGGCATTGGCGGGTGCAAGATGCACTGAATACCGACCAATTGACCCTCGCCACCCGCGAGTTGTCGAAGCGACATGGCCCCATTCACCGGCTGCTGGTGGCAAATGAGCAAAGCCAAGTGCCGGTGGCCGAGGTGCGCGACCGGCTAGGGATTGAGGGCATGAGGGCCGAAATCGTGCACCATTTTCGTGACAAGGCGCAGATGAAAGACCTGTTTCAGCAGGCCGGTGTGCCCTGCGCTCGCCATGCACGGGTAGAAAATGAGGCCGATGCGTGGCGTTTTGTTGAGCAAGTCGGTTTCCCGATTTGTATTAAGCCATTGGCCGGAGCGGCGGCTCAATCTACCTATCGTGTTGAGAGCGCAGAAGCGTTGCACGATGTTTTGCGGGCTAGTGGGCCAAGCCAGACCCAACCGTTGCAGATCGAAGAATTTGTGGTGGGCGAGGAGCATTCATTCGACACGTTTTCTTTGCAAGGGCAGCCGTTATGGCATTCGCTCACCCGCTATTTGCCCACCCCGCTCGAAGCCATGCGCAACCCTTGGATTCAATGGCGCATCGTGTTGCCGCGGGAGATTGATTCGCCGGTTTATGACGATATTCGCAAAGTGGGACGGCAGGCGCTCGCGGCTTTGGGCATGGGCACAGGGCTGAGCCACCTCGAATGGTTTCGCCGCAAAGATGGCAGTATTGCCGTGTCGGAAGTGGGGGCACGCCCACCCGGTGCGCAAATTGTGACCATGATGAATCGCGCCAATGATGTGGATTTGTATCGCGCTTGGTGCGAGTTGATGATTTTTGGCGTATTTACGCCGCCGCCAGCTCGCAAATATGCGGTGGGCACAGCGTTTTTGCGTGGATTGGGTACAGGCCGCGTCAAGGCCGTGCATGGGCTGGATGGGGTTTTGCGTGATCTGGGCAGTATGGCCACCGATATTCGCGCCCCCCAGCCCGGCCAACCTGCCTCGATTTCATACGAAGGCGAGGGCTATATCGTCGTTCGCCACCCCGAAACCGCCCAAGTCGAATCGGCGCTATTGCATATTGTGAGCAATGTGCGGGTGGAGTTGGTAAGTTAGGGGGGCAGGGGGCAGGTTGCAAAGTGGCAGGTTGCATGTGGCAAAGTGGCAGGTTGCAAAGTGGCAGGTGGCAGGTTGCAAAGTGGCAAAGTGGCAAAGTGGCAAGGGGCAAAGAAGACTTGCAACCTGCAACTTGCAACTTTGCCACCTGCAACCTGCAACCTGCGCCCCCTACTTCAAATACACTTTTCGCAAGCTCTCGAGATGGTGGTCAACGTGGCCGGACATAATGTAGACCATAGCGCGGACACTGGCGGGGGTGTTTGAGGCGACGCCGCGCAGGGCGAGTTGTTCGGGGGTGAGGGCGCGGATGAGCACCAAATTGGCGCTGCGCAAGGCGGCAAATTCATCAAGCAAATCGCCTAATTTGATGTGATTGAAACGTGCTTTGTCAACAAAGGTGTTTTCGTCGAAGCTGGCGAGCGGTGTCGTGTCGCCGCGTGAAAATCGCAGTAGCCGATAGCCGAAAACGCGCTCGCCGTCGTTGATGTGCCCGACCACTTCTTTGATGCTCCATTCGGCAGGCGCGGGCCGAACACTTGCGGCGGCATCGCTGATGCCACGCAGCAGCTTTTTGAGGGTCGAAGGTTGCCGCACAAGGGTGTGGATGACGCTGGTTTTGGCGGCGCGGGCCACATAGCCCGCATACCACTCGCCGTATTCATCGGAATTTGGGGGAGAAATTAACATAAGCCGATTTTAGAGCAAAATTGTCTGGTGCAAACTTATTTGGCTTTGCGTAAGGTTGTCAAGCTTAAATTGCTGACCAGTGATACGCTGACCAACACGATGATCAAGCCGACAATCACATTCCATGTGATGGCTTCGTTGTTGAAAAGCCAGCCCCAAAATACCCCGAAGCACGGGATGAGCAAGGCCACAACCTGTGTGCGGGCTGGGCCGATGCGCGACATGAGCAAAAAAAACAGCACAAACCCGACCGCTGTTGAAAGAATGCCGAAAATAGACACAATGGCAATGCTTTGCCAACTTGGCATTTTGGTCGGGATTTCGGTGAGGGCGATTGGCAGCAATAACAGCGACGCCGACAATAATTGCCCGACGGTGAGTTGTAACGGCGATATGCCCGCGAAGAAGCGTTTGGTATAGCTACTGGCGAGCGCATACAAAAACCCTGATGATAATGCGGCGATGATGCCAATCACGCTCCAAAAATCGAGGTCGAACGATCGCCAGCCAACCAGCACCGTCACCCCGACAATGCCCAAAACGCAGCCCGCAATTTGAATCGGCGTGATTTTGTCTTTGAGCCATACTGATGCAATGATGGCGGCGAAGAGCGGCATGGGCGCAAACAGAATATTGGCGAAGCCGGTGGGCAACAGCGTTGCCGCAAACGCTGCCAAGCCAATTGGCGCGGCGGCATTGATCAGCCCCATCACCAAATAGTGCCGCCAATGCGAACGCAACGACACCCCGCCTTCGCGCCACCACGCATAAAGCACAATCGCCAGTGAGCCAATGACCAAGCGTAGCTCGGTCATCAGCCACACGCCCATATCTGCCGAGGCAAAGCGCGTCAGCAGCGCCGACGACCCCCACAGGGCCGCCAAGAAAAATAAGATGAGTGAATCCATTTTTTGAATTACGGTAAAAGCTTAGGCCGGCAAGCCGTTTGGGACATTTTAACCACGAAAACCACAAAACACACGAAAGAGAATTCTATTTTAGTGTGCTTCGTGTCTTTCGTGGTTCAGCAAGCCCCGCGACTAAGTTTTACGAATTAGGGTTTGAGGGGGTAAATTATGGCTCAAATGAAAATGCGTCATAATGTCGAATTATGAATTGTGCCCCCGCCTAATTCGTAATTCATAATTCGTAATTTCTAACATGCCAACTTCTTCCGAACTTTTTACCGTGCGCACCCCTCAACAGGCGCAAGAACTGCTTATGCAACATTTTCAGCCGGTGGTTCGGGCCGAATCAGTGTCCATTGGCGAGGCGTTGGGCCGAGTGCTGGCGGCAAATGTGGCTGCACCTGAAGATTTACCCACCTTTCGCCGCTCGACAGTAGATGGTTATGCGGTGAGTGCCGCCGATACCTATGGCGCATCGCCCGGATTGCCAGCCTTGTTAACGGTGGTGGGCGAGGCCACTATGGGGCAAATGGCCGACATGGGCATGGGAATGGGCGAGGCGGTTTTGGTGCATACGGGCAGCGCCCTGCCCGATGACGCTGACGCGGTGGTCATGGTCGAGCATACCCAGTCGGCAGGCCAACAAGAGATTGAGGTCATGCGCCCCATTGCGGCGGGTGAGAATGTCTTTCAGGTGGGCGAAGATGTGCGGCGAGGCGAGGTTATTTTGCGGGCAGGGCAACCCATTCGCCCCCAAGATGTGGGTGGGTTGGCCGCGCTGGGCATCGTAAATGTATTGGTGGCGCAGCGGCCTCGGGTTGGCATTATTTCGACCGGCGACGAAATTGTGCCGCCCGATCACACCCCACACATTGGGCAAATCCGCGATGTCAACTCGGTGGCCTTGGGGGCGATGGTGCAACAGGTCGGCGGCTTGCCAGTGTTTTATGGCATTGTGCCGGATGTGCGTGCAAGGCTGGTCGAAACGGCAGCGCGGGCCAAGGCTGAATGCGATATCGTGGTGTTGTCGGCGGGTAGCTCGGTCAGCTATCGTGATATGAGTGTCGAGGTCATTCACGGTTTAGGCCAGCCGGGCGTATTGGTGCATGGCGTTAGTGTCAAGCCCGGCAAACCCACCATCATTGCGCTGGCGGATGGCGTGCCGGTGTTTGGGCTGCCGGGCAACCCCGTTTCGGCAATGACGATCTTTAATTTGTTCGTCACCCCCATCATTCGAGCGCTGCTGGGTGCAAGTGAGCGGGGGGCGCATCGCGTTCAGGCGCGACTAACGCGCAATATCGCCTCGGTCACCGGGCGCGAAGACCATGTGCAGGTGACGCTCGAACAGCGCGACGGGGTATATTGGGCGACGCCGGTTGCGGGCAAACCCAACCAAATCTTTACCATGGTGCGGGCCACTGGGGTGGTATGTGTGCCACTCAATGCCAATGGGATTACGGCTGGGGAATCGGTTACAGTGAGGCTTGACGCTTAGAGAAAATCATATCAAATATAACAAACGGTAGGTCTTTTGGCCTATAGATATCAGTCTTTGGATGTATTGAAATATTTTAGGTTTAAGATTATTATTTGCCTCAGCATTCAGGCCATGACGCCTTGTGCTGAGGCCAAATAAATCTAATGAACTCGATCATCAACAACATCGCCAAACTCGCCCTTGCACTTGCTGCCGTTTTTGCTTTACTTTTCTTCGTTTCCCCAAATCAAATTTACGCATCTACTGCCAATACGTCAGAAACTGTTATTTTGAGTGCAGATGAGCCAGCCGTCGCTAATGTGTCGGGCAATGTGTTATCGAGCGCAAATGAACCCGTCGTTGTGCGAAATCGAGTTGATGGCGATAATCAAACATCGTCAGCCAGCGAACCCATTAACGTGCTATCGAGCGCCAGCGAACCCAACGTAGCTGCTAAAGAAAGAGGCACAAGCCCATACGTTCATGTCATTACGAAGTAACATTTGGCACAAATCAGGTGATTCAAAAGCAGGTTTCGCTCGCCGAACCTGCTTTTTTTTATTGAAATAGGACAAATCGCCTATCAACACAAGGGTGCTTGCGCGAGTATACTGCTGTGTCATGCCCTATCGCAAAGCATTTGTTCGGGTAGAAATAGATGAAACCATGCGCGCCCGCGCCCAGCGCGAAGTGGCGGCTCGGCAAATTCACCGCACCCGCGCCTCGCCATTCGATACTTATGTCGGTATTTTGGGTGAGCTGGTGTGGGCAAAATGGCGCTATGGCGCAACGGAGCAATTTGACACCCTCGGCACACGTGGCAAAAGCGATGACGGCGATTGCGAAATTAAAACCTCAAAAACCCGCGTCAGCGAATATTCGCATTTGATGGTGCGCGAAGACTACGCGCAAAAACGCCAACCCAAGTGTTATGTGCTGGTGCTGATTTCGTCGGAGCAGGCGCTAAATGCTGAGACGGAAGCGTTTGTGTGTGGCTGGGCCACCCATGCTGATGTGGTTGCCAAACCGCCGCGTGAGCGCATTTCAAATCACACAGGCCGCAGCCAAGGGTATCGCTGTTACGAAATTCGCGCTGCTGACCTCAAGCCAATGAGCAGCTTGATTGCGCATTTGTCAAGTGGATAAAGGCGCTGAGGTGGATGATGATGATGGTGGTGGTGGCGTTGATTTTCGGCCTGCCTTGTTGCCCCCGCTGACGGTTTTGACATACGACTTGGCTTCTTCGGCGATGCTGATCCAATATGCAACCACTTCTTCGGGGAACAGGTCAATAGCCGGTGGCGCGAGCATGATCCATTCGCGCATCGGGTTGCCCAGATTGCCGGGGTCAAACGGCTCGCCTTTTTTGGTGTTGAGAAATTGTTGCGCCCGAACTGGCCCAATTTTGGCAATTAAGCGCCCCGTATGAAGCCCAACAAAGGCTTTGCCGGCGATCTTTGCACACCGCATCCCAAACATGGTACTGGTTTTGATTGCAGAATCGTTGAGAAGATTCTGCAACACCTCATCAAACAGCTTGCCCGCCGACATACCCTCTGTTGTATCGTGAAACCCATATTAAGTCAATCAACAAACACTTTTATATTGCTGAGATTATGTTTGATTTGTGCTTCGATTATTGTAAATAACGATATTTTCGCAGATGTGAATCAGACTAAATATAGATTGGATGTTGCAAGGTTCTAATTTGAGATTTTCATTGCCACTATATTTCACATTTTCTGCGCATACAAAGCGCATCATGTTTTCTGGTGCTTGAGCAAAGTGATGCTAATACCAATCGCTTAATCAAAGTGGACGAGGTTGTAGGGGTAAGGCATTGTCCCCAAGCGTAAATCGCTCGATGAGTGACGGCGAATGCCTTACCCGATGCGCGAACCAAGTAACGCTAGAGCAAGGTGGGGCAAGGCATTTGCTGGCTTTAACGGGTTGACGATTTGTGAAATGCAAATGCCTTGCCCCTACATCAAAATTCCTGCTTGATCGTGAGGTTTGTATAACGGCCAACTTCACGATGCTAACCCAAGCCTGAATTGAGTTGACATGATGAAATTGGCGAAACGGTTGAAAAAGACTGGGCTGGATAGCGATATTAAAAATGCTTGAGCAGCTTTTCGGCTGCGGCTTGCAATGTTTCATCGCGTTTGCAATAAGCAAAGCGCACAAAATTCGAGCCGCGTGAACGATCCCAAAAGAACGATGAACCGGGCACGGTGGCAACGCCGACCTCTTTAATCAGCCTCATGCCAAACGTAACATCATCTTCATCGGGGCTGCGGCGCAAGGCGCTGAAATCAGCCATGATGTAATATGCGCCTTCGGGGTCGGTGGGTGCAAAACCGGCACGTTTGAGCACATCGAGCAAAAATAGCCGCTTGTGGTCATACTCGCTGCGCAAGCCCGCAAAATAATCGCGCTCCATATTTAGCGCCGCTGCTCCTGCCTCTTGCAGCGGATGTGGTGCGCCGACGGTGAGAAAGTCATGCACTTTGCGGATGGCGTTGGTGATGTCGGGCGGCGATACGCAATAGCCTAAGCGCCAGCCAGTAACGCTGAAGGTTTTGCTTAGACCGCTAATGGTGATGGTTCGGTCTGCCATGCCCGGCAACGTGGCGATGGGAATATGTGGGCGATTATCGTAGATGATGAATTCGTAAATTTCATCGGTGACCGCCAACACATCGTGTTTGACGCATAGCTCGGCAATAAGCGACATTTCGGCGGGCGTAAACACATGCCCAGTCGGATTGTGCGGCGTATTGACGATGATGGCTTTGGTTTTATCGTTAAACGCCTTGCGCAATTCGTCGGGGTCGAAGGCCCATGTCACCCCGCCTGCTGGCGTGGGGCTGGGCGCAAGCGTCACAATACGCGGAATCGCGCCACTCAGCCAAGAGTCGGGGCCGTAGTTTTCGTAAAACGGCTCAAAAATAATGACTTCATCGCCGGGGTTGCAGATCGCCATCAGGGTGGCAATCATGCACTCGGTGGCGCCACAACACACCACGACGTTTTTTTCTGGGTCAACTTCCATCTCATACCAGCGTTTGTAGTGGCTGCTAATGGCGTTGCGCAAATTGGGCGTGCCCCATGTAATGGCGTATTGGTTGTAATCTTCACGGATGGCGCGTACGGCAGCCTCTTTAACCGCTTCGGGTGCGGCAAAATCGGGCAACCCTTGCGACAAATTGACAGCCCCAGTGGCGCGAGCCACGCGGGTCATTTCACGAATAACCGATTCTGTAAATTGCTGAGATCGAATCGAGGTGCGAGGAGTAGGTAACATGCGGCGATTTTACATTGAGTGGTAGGTGGCAAAGTGGCAGGTTGCAGGTTGCAGGTTGCAGGTTGCAGGTTGCAAAGTGGCAGAGTAGCAGGTGGCAAGGGGCAGACTGGCAATATGTGTCCTGTAACTTGCAACTTGCAACTTTGCAACTCTGCAACCTGCAACTCTGCCACTTTGCCACCTGCTACTCTGCAACCAACTCCTCCGCCCTGCCACTCTGCCCCTCAACCACCAACACATATTCGCCACGAATGGGTTGTTTGTCAATGAGGGCGATGAGTTCGCTCAGCGTGCCGCGATCAACCCGCTCGAATAACTTGGTTAGGTCGTTGGCGAGGGCGGCGCGGCGGTCGCCGTAAACGTCGCGGGCGTCCTCCATCAACTCTTTCACCCGATGGGGGCTTTCGTAAAAAATGAGGGTGTGCGGCGAGTGCTGGTCAATTGCCAAGAAGCGTTTGCGTGCGCCCGATTTGCGCGGCGCAAAGCCACGAAATGTGAATGCGTGTGAGGGCAATCCCGACAGCACCAAGGCCATCACAAAGGCGCTGGGGCCGGGGATCATGCTAAACGGCAAATTTTCTTCGATACAGCGGCGCACCACCGTGAACCCCGGGTCGCTGATGCCGGGCGTGCCAGCGTCGCTGACCAATGCCACAGTTTGCCCGCTGTGAAGCATCTCGATGATGCGTCCAACGGCGCGTTGCTCGTTGTGTTCGTGAAATGACAACTGGGGCTTGTCAATCTCGAAACGCTTCAACATCAATCCAGTGTGGCGCGTGTCTTCGCTGGCGATGATATCCGCCGTGCGCAGCGTGTCGAGCGCCCGCTGGCTAATATCGCCCAAATTACCGATGGGGGTGGCGACGAGGTAGAGCATGATTGAGACAGTATCAAGGTATCAAAGTATCAAAGTGTCAAAGAGAACATGACACTTTGACACTTTGACCCCTTCCCTTTATGGTTTGGGCGCTAATTTTAGGAACGCCGATGACCCCCAGCCGAGGGTGTTGTCTTTGTCGCGCAGTTGATACCACGTGATGCCATCGGCCTGAACTGGCCCGCCAACGATTGGATACACCCCACCTTCGGGCAAGCCGCGAATACGAGTGCTGTTGCGTGCCGGATCTTTGCGGAAATTTAAGCCATCGGGGCCAGTATCAACGATACGCACAAATGTGCCAACGCCAATTTGGCCGGGTAATGGGGTTGGGAACGCCGTCGGTGCTGGCGTTGGGGTGTCGGTGGGGGCCGCGTATGGCGTGGCGGTTGGTGGCGTGCGTGCCGAGACAGTTGACGTTGTGGGCGGGCGTGTGGCTGTGCCTGCGGGGCGGCCAAGAATCGCAAATTGGGGTGGAATTTGCGGCATGGCGGGCAGATTGCGATTGATAAACGAGGCGGCAATGCCACAGGCAAACAATGACAAAGCCAAGCTCACCAATGCAGGAATAATGACAGGAGAGCGGCGCGGGGCATCGGGTCGGGTTGGGCGCGGCAAACGAGTAAAAGGTTTGAGGTCCTCTTCCCATTGCACGGCTTTATTGTCCACATTTCTCATGCCACCACGGCGGTCAGGTCGTTGCTGAACAGACATTAATGACAATTATAATTTGAGGCCATAATAGGCATACGCTGAAATGCGTAATTTTTACCCATGAAATACATAACTACCATCTTAGATAAAACCTATACGGTTGATATTAATCGCGAAAGCGAGGTTGTTTTGAATGGCACGCCCCGCCCAATTGACATGCGTGCCATTAACAACGACCGCAACAGTGACGCCACCGCCAATGACGGCATGTATTCGATCTTGATTGACAATAAGTCGTATGAAGTGTTGGTGCAGGAAGTAGACGGCGAATATCGCGTCTTGATTGACGGTGTGCTTTATCCGACCAAGGTGATGGATGAACGCGCCAAGCGTTTGGCCGAAGCGGCGGGCGCATTTGCGGCGGGCAGCGGCGACACCAATATTAAATCGCCCATGCCGGGCCTGATTGTGGCTGTGCCGGTAGCTGTGGGCGACGAAGTGAAGAAGGGCCAAGTCGTGATTGTGCTTGAATCCATGAAGATGGAAAACGAGATCAAATCGCCCCGCGAAGGCAAGGTGACCGCCATCAAAGTCAACCCACGCCAAACGGTCGAACAAGGCCAATTAATGATCGTGATTAGCTAACTTGAACGCCGATTTTCTGTCCGCCATCGGTGGGCATCCGCTGGTTGCCGAAATTCTGTGGCAACGCGGCTACACCACCGTGCAAGCGGCACAGGCGTTTCTTCACCCAAATGCGTATGTGCCTACATCGTATCGTGATTTGCCCGACATCGAGGTGGCAATCACACGGCTCCGCCGAGCCATTACGAACCGTGAGCCTATCCGCATTTGGGGCGATTTTGATGTTGACGGGCAAACGTCAACCAGCGTATTGTTGCTTGGCTTGCGGGCGCTAGGGGCGCAGGCCGATTACACCATTCCCAACCGCGCGTCGCAAAATCATGGCCTGAATGCCGATGGGCTGCGCCAAGCCGTCGCCGATGGGGTGAGCGTGCTGCTGACTTGCGATTGCGCCGTCACCGATTTCGACGAGGTGGCGCTGGCCCGTGATCTGGGGCTAGATGTCATCATCAGTGACCATCACGATTTGGCTTATGACGATGCTGGCGAACTGCGTTTGCCCGCCGCAAACGCCATTCTTAACCCCAAACGTCTGCCGGTGTATCACCCATTCGCCAATTTGCCGGGCGTGGGCGTGGCCTATCTATTGATCGAAGGTTTGGCCGAGGCGCTGGGCCAGCCGCCTCCCCTTGCTTTGCTCGATCTGGTGGCGCTGGGCATTATTTGTGATGTGGCCGAGCAGCGCGGCGATACGCGCTATTTGCTTCAGCTTGGCTTGGCCCAATTGCGCAATGCCCCCCGCGTGGGGGTGCAGCAATTGTTGGCGTTGGCGGGGCTGAGCGCCGAGCAATTGGACACGGACAGCATCGGCTTTCAAATTGGCCCGCGTCTCAATTCGGCGGGGCGGCTCGATACGGCTTCGTTGGCGGTGGATTTGCTCACGGCTGAGGACGCCGAAACCGCCAAGACGCTGGCGTTGCGCATTGAAACGCTCAACCAAGAGCGCAAAATTTTGCAGCGCAAACTCGAAGATGAGGCATTTGCCTTGCTGAGCGAGCGCCCCGAATGGCGTGATGATGCTGCCATCGTATTGGCGAAGGTGGGTTGGCTGCCCAGCGTATTAGGCGTGGTTGCGTCGAGCGTGGCGCAGCAATTTCAAAAGCCAGCCGTTCTCATTTCCATCCCAGTCCCGGGCGAAATGGATGCCGATCTGGTGCTGGCACGCGGTTCCGCCCGCAGTTTTGGCGATATTGATATTCATGCTGCCATCGCCGCCCAAACCGACTTGGTCGTCGGTGGGGGCGGGCATCCTATGGCGGCGGGGTTTTCAATCTTGTCCGAAAACATCAATGCCTTTCGTAAGCGTTTGTGCGCCCACATCGCTCAATTGCCCGCGTCCCCCAGCCAGCAGCCCGACTCGCACACGTCGCCCGTTTACGATATCGCTTGGAAAGATGTGACGCTCGATTTGTGCGCCGATTTAGAGCGTTTGGCCCCGTTTGGGGCGGGCAATCCGCGCCCGATGCTGCGCAGCCAAGGCGTGACGGTGGCGCGTAGCGAGCCGATTGGCACGGATGGCAAGCATCAGGCGTTGTATTTGAAGGATGCCAGCGGGCACTTGGCGCGGGCGGTATGGTGGCGCAGCACTGGGCAAAAATTGCCGAGCGCCGATATGCCTTGTGATGGCGTGTTTAGTGTGCAGCGCAATTGGTATCGCGGACGGGTGTCGCTGGCGATCACGCTACAGGCATTGCATGTGCCAGAAGCGCCGGTTAGCCCGCGTATTTCGGCCCAGTTTCAAATTTTGGATTATCGCAAGATTGAAGATCGGGCGCAGGCGTGGCAATCGTTGTTGGAAACCTATGGCGAAGCAAACATAGCGCGTTATGGCGAATTTGGCGAATTTGGCGCACATTTGCGGGTCGATGTGCTTGAGCCGCGCCCAGTGTTGGCGATTGCTGCCGCCCCCGCCGGACCAACTGCGCTTGCAGATTTGCTCGACGCTATAAAGCCGCAAGTGGTGGCGCTGTTTGTGCAGCCCGACATCAGCGGGCAAGATCAACGTGAGGCGGTATTGCGGGCGGTGAAGGGGATGATTAAAGTCGCCGAAAAGCGCGGCGATTCGTTGCAAGATGGCGCCGTGTTGGCGCGGATGGCGGCCCGCGTGCGTCAACGCCCGGCGACCATTGTGGCTTGCATGGCCGAAATTGAACACGGCCCACAAATGCCCGATAAGCTTGGCTTTTTGCTCGAAGAAACCCGCGCTTATCGCCACTATGTTTGCAGCGCCCCAGCCTCGGCGGTGCTGGCTCGTCCGTAGCGTAGCGCCGTCATCTTGACGGCTTCTGCGCATGAAGTGACGGAGCCGTCAAGATGACGGCGCTACAAACAGTGTCGCAAAGTTTACCGCGCCGAATCCACAAATGCGCGGAATAAATTCATCATATCGTCGCGCCCAGCCGCCATGTCTTCGGGATGCCATTGCACGCCCAGCGAGAAGCGTTTGTTTGGCATCTCGAATGACTCGACAATGCCATCGGGCGAGGTGGATGTGGTGACAAAGCCATCGGCGAGGCGTTTGACCGACTGGTGATGGAAGCTATTGACGCCAGCTTCGGGCGTGCCGATGATTTGGGCGATTCGGGAATCGGCGGCAAATTGCGTCGGGTGTGATACGCCATCACGCGGCGGATCGGGGTTGATATCGTAGGCCGAGTGGGTTAAGTTGCTTTGCCATTGCGACGGAATATCTTGGATGAGCGTACCGCCCATCGCCACATTGATCATTTGCATGCCACGACAAATGCCAAACAAGGCTTTATCATCGGCCACCGCCCATTGGGTGAGCAAAATTTCGACACGATCACGGTTTGGGTCAATGCCACCGGTTTTTTCGTGGCGCGGCTCGCCAAAAATTTGTGGGTCGCAGTCGGCCCCGCCCGCCAGCAAAACGCCATCGCACATGTCGTAAAACCGACGCAGGGCGTCATTGTTGACGGCTACGGGCATGAGAAAGGGCGCACCGCCAGCGGCGATGAGCGAGTGAACGTAATTTTTGCTCATGCTATAGCGCAAATTGCCATGTTGGACGGGGGTGGGAATCAGGATGAGCGGAATTTTGTTTGTCATAGCGCAAAATGATATCAGAAATAGGCGACGTGGGTGCAGTGATGGATGTAGGGATTATTGCTATTTTCTGCGCCAAAAGCGCGGCAAGGGGTCGTTGTCGTAGGCATGCCAGCCTGCCCATGTGAGACCCAAGACCAGCATGAGGCTGGGGCCAAACAGCCAAAACAGGTAGGGGATGAAGGCGCGTAGGCCGGTAAATTGGGTTTCAATGAGGCCGGGGGCGATGAAGAGATGCCCGATAAGGACGATGCCGAGGGCGATGGCAAAACCAAGCCATGCCGCAGGGCGCGCTGTGGTGCGCTCACGCGACAACGGCAGCCCAGCCCCAATCCCCAAGCCCCCCACCGCGCCCAGCAAAACCCCCGGAATGACGCCCAGAACGATGGCAAACGGCCACGCGCAAATGGCGAATATCCCGGCCCCGATCATGGCGTCGAAGGCTTTGCCGATGGGGATATTGCTGATGACCAGCAGTAGCCCAACAACGGGAATGGCGATGAGGGTGTAAATGATGGCAAGTGCCGCGCCAGCAATGGCGCCACGAGCGGTGCTGCGGGTGATGAGTTCGAGGTTGGTCATGATGATTTAGCGAAGATGGTGCAGCGATTTTAAGATTTGCACATAACCTAGACCGTTGATGTGTAGGCCGTCATAGGTAAAACGCGGGTCGAGCAACCCATCGGGCGTGGCGAGGTTGGCGGCGTGGTCCACATATTGAACCCCCAGCGCGGCGGCGGCAGTGCGTAACTCGGCATTGGCGGCCCGCACTTGCTCGTTTAGGCCGTCGCTCATGCGCGGGCTGCTGGTTTGGCGGTAAATGGGCGGATTGGCGGGCAAAATGCTGGCGATGATGATGCGGGTCTTGGGCGACTCGCGCTGAATTTGCCCGACAATGGCGCGATATTGTGCGACAAGATAAGCCGCATCGCGCCCATCGTGCAGCAGGTCATTGATGCCGACCATCAGGTGAATGTGGCGCGGTTGATGGCGGGTGATTTCGCTCAGGCGTTGGCGCACACCGGCAATGCGGTCGCCGCTGATGCCGCGATTGAGCCAATGCGCCGCGACCCCCCCCCATTCGTTTTCTTCGGTGATCGAATCGCCGACAAAAATGTCACAGGTTTGGCAAATGAGGCCGCTGGCAAATACGCTGACGCGCCCGCGATAGTGGGCGGTGTCGGCATAACTTTGGCCTTGCCCAAACCGCATCAGCCAGCCCATGCCGCCCATGGCGACAAACAGCCATGCGGCGGCTAACGCGCCCACCAAATTGATGGCGAGCGAACAAATGAGCAAGGCGCGAGTAAATCGTGACATAGGCGTGGTTTAGGGTAGGCTTCTCCCAATCTAATACCAAGATGTTAGCGATTGATGTAAGCTATTTATATTTTATTGCAATAATTGACCAACTGATTGAGTGGCACAATTTCGCGGGTGGCGCTGTCGCGGCGTTTGACCTCGGCCCCGCCCGCCGCCAACGATTTTGCGCTGATGGTGATGCGCACGGGCAAGCCGATGAGGTCGGCGTTGGTGAATTTGACACCGGGCGATTCGACGCGATCATCAAACAGCACTTCGATGCCAGAGGCTTGCAGCGTTTTGTAAACCGATTCGGCAGTGTCATTTACCAGCACATCTTTGCCACCCAAGGCGACCAATTGCACCAAATAGGGCGCAACAGCGGCGGGCCAACGCAGGCCAAATTCATCGTGATGTGCCTCGGCGATGCAGGCCAGCAGCCGCCCAACCCCGATGCCGTAGGAACCCATTACCACCGGACGCGGCACGCCATTTTCACCCAGCACGGTTGCGCCGAGGGCTTGGCTGTAGCGTGTGCCCAATTTGAAAATATTGCCAACCTCGACCCCGCGTGAGGTGCGCAAGCCTGCGCCGCATTGGCTGCAACCGTCGCCATCGTTGGCGGCGGCGATATCGGCCACAATTTGGGCGCTATAGTCGCGCCCATAGTTGGTGTTGATGTAGTGATAGCCCGCCTCGTTTGCGCCCGCCACCAAGTTTGGCGAGGTCGGAATGGCGTCGTCAACCACGACCAAAACGTTGTGCAGGCCAACCGGCGAGGCATAACCCGGCTCGGCCCCAGTGGCGCGAATTTCGGCTTCGGTTGCTGGGCGCAAGCCGCTGGCCTTGACGGCATTGCTTAGTTTCGTTTCGTTTACGGCCATATCGCCACGCACCACCGTAAACACAAATTGCTCTTTGTCGTGAATGGTCGCCATAAAAAACACGGCTTTGGCGGTTTGGGCGGTGGGCACGCCGAGCAAATTTGCCAGCGATTCGATGGTTTTGGTGTCAGGCGTTGCCACTTTTTGCATATCTTGCGGCGTTTGGGCGGCGGCGGCGGGTTTGGCAAAGGTCGCCACTTGGCGATTGGCGGCGTAACCGCATTGGTCGCACAACACCAGCGTATCTTCGCCGATGTCGGTGAGGAACATATATTCATGCGCCCCTTGTCCGCCCATCATGCCGACATCGGAGCCGACTGCGATGACGGGCAAGCCGCAGCGTTTGAAAATGTTGAAATAGGCATCGTAGTGGGCTTGATATTGCTGATCGAGACCGGCTTGGTCAAGGTCGAGGCTATACGAGTCTTTCATCGTAAATTCGCGCACGCGAATGAGGCCGGCACGGGGGCGCGGGTCGTCGCGGAATTTGGTTTGTAGGTGATAGACCAATTGTGGCAATTGGCGATACGATTTCAGTTCGCTGGCGCACAGCGTGGCCACAATTTCTTCGTGCGTCATCGCCAGCACCATATCACGTTCGCGGCGATCTTTAAAACGCACCATTTCTTTGTCAATGCTGTCCCAGCGGCCCGATTGTTTCCAGATTTCGGCGGGATGCACCACCGGCATGAGCAATTCTTGCCCGCCGATGGCGTTCATTTCTTCGCGGATGATGTTTTCGATCTTGCGCACGGTGCGCAATCCCAACGGCAATAGCGAATATAGCCCAACGCCTAGTTGGCGAATAAAGCCCGCTCGTAATAGTAGTTGTTGGCTGATGGCATCGGTTCCGGTGGGTGGCTCACGCAGGGTTGAGCCAAAGTGTTTTGAAAGTTTCATGGTGTTGAAATTGAAAAACGAGATTGTCTGAAATGGTAGCATAGGCGGCATGCGCCCGACTCAAATTACCGCAAATAAAAGTGACGCCACGCTTCGCATTACTTGGGACACTGGCCGAACCGTTGATTATCCGTTTTACCAATTGGCAGCGGCGTGCAAATGTGCCGCCTGCAACGACGAACGCGCCCGCCTATCGGCAGAAGGCAAAGCGTTTGTGCCCAAGTCAGCCGTTTTAGAGGCGATTGAACCAGTAGGCAGCTACGGCATCAATATTTTGTGGAAGGATGGCTGCCGATACGGCATTTACACGTGGGATTCGCTGGCAGCGTTGGCCTAAATGATGAATTAAATGTCACAGAGCGTTAACTTGCACGAGCAACAACCGGTTTATCATTTTGGCGCGCCCTTGAACGAAGCCAAAGCCGCGATGGTGATGCTTCATGGGCGTGGCGGCAGCCCACACGATATGTTGATGTTGGCTAAATCGTTGGGGCAGCCGAAAGTGGCATTTTTAGCGCCGCAGGCGTTGCATAACACTTGGTACCCCAATCGGTTTATTGCGCCGGTTGCGAGCAACGAGCCTTGGTTGACATCGGCTTTGATGGCGATTGAGCAGGTGTTGGGCCAAATTAGTGCGGCAGGGCTGGCGATGTCAAACACGATGCTGCTTGGTTTTTCGCAAGGGGCGTGTTTGGCGCTTGAGTATGCGGCGCGTCACCCGCAGCGTTATGGCGGCGTGGTTGGCTTAAGCGGCGCGTTAATTGAAAACGGCGACCAGCCGCGTGACTATAGCGGTAGTTTTGCCGATACCCCGATTTTTCTCGGTTGCAGTGATGTTGATTTTCATATTCCAGTGGCACGAGTGCGGCGTTCGGCGCAGCTTTTGCAAACGCTTGGGGCTAACGTTACCACTCGGATTTACGCCGGTATGGGGCACGAAGTTAACGCAGATGAACTGGCGTGGGTGCAGGGGCGGTTAATTGACATCGTGTAGGCAAAGGCTGCCCGCATATTTTTCGCTGATGGTATATTATGACAAGTCATGATGATCGAAGCGGTAAAACAGACCCTCATAAAATTAGAGCATTTAATTGCGCAGGGTAAGTATGAAGAAGTTGAAACAGATCGTCTTGAGCTAAAACCTTTGCCAGCTAACGCCTCTGAGTGGCAAGAACCCTTGCGCACTATTTGCGCATTTTTAAACACACGTGGTGGCGTGTTGATTTTGGGCATTAAAGAAGAGGGGCGTGGCGAGGCTAAACGCTATGTTTTTACAGGCTATAAGCCGCATTTAGAAAGCGATATTAAGAAATGGGTGGATCAATTTACGGATCGAGAGCAACATAAACTCGACCTTAGTGCCACCATTGCCGCGCCTTACTTAGAGGTTTTTTTAGACGGCAAGGTGGTTATCTTGTCTATCGAGGCGTTACCTGCCGATCAAAAATTTGCCTTTTATAAAGGCGAAGCGTATCAAAGATTGCTGACAGGCGATCATATTATAAAGTTATCTGAGATCGAACGGCAAGAAGAGTTTAAGCGCGAAGCGGCAGATGCGCGTGAATTGCAGCCAGTGCAAGGGCTGACAGAAAACGACCTTGACATTGACAAGCTGAATGCGTTTATTTTGGCGCTTAATCGCGGCGCTACCATCGAAACATTAAAAACAGAGATCATGGCTGCTCGATCTTTTTTAGAACGGCGCAGTTTTATGAAAGATGGGCAAGTAACGTTATTGGGTGCGCTGGTTTGTGCCATGCATCCGAGCGATGTGTTGGCGACGCGATGTCAGGTGAATGGTTATGTGGACGGCGCGGGATTAATCGCGCAAGATAAACAAAGTTTTGCCGACAATATTTTGCCATTGATGAATGCAAGCTTTAACTATATTTGGCGTAGCATTCAGGTCGGTATCAGCGCTCAAGGCGGCGGCAAAAGCATGCCACAATATCCCGAAGACCTAATTCGTGAAACGATTAACAACGCGCTTGCCCATCGTGATTATAGTCAAAATAGCCCAATCAATGTTATTATCAAGCCCAATCAACATATTTCTATTCAAAACCCGGGTGAATTTCGCAAACAATTGCTCATCGAATATGTGAATGATCGTGTGCCAATTCGCCGGATTTCGCCTGAGTCGAAAGCCCGCAATCCGAAATTGGCAGATGTGCTGCGGCTGTATAACAAATGGGAAGGGCGTGGTATTGGTATGGCGACGCTTGTGAATTTGTGCTTGCAAAACGAAATTGATTTGCCTTATTACATTCTTAAGCGTGACGATGTGACTTTGGTTTTGCAGGCAGGGCGTTTATTAGATAATCGTGTTGAGAATTTACTCAAAGCATTTGACGGCTATATTGAACGAAAACTAAATGGCTTGCCTTTAACTGAATCACAGAAACGTATACTGGCCTATTTAATCAAATCAGAAGAGGCAAATGCGATTTCGCGCTATACGATTATGTTAACGCCCAGCAATAATCATTTTAGCGAATTGCGAGCATTGGAACAAGCCGGCTTGATTGATCAACATCCAGACAGCGCGGCTTATCAACCGATCTATTTGGTTGATCGGGTGTTGATGAAAACAAATTATTTTGCTGAATTAACGCAACTATTTGGCGAACATAGCTTTGATGCCCTTAACATTGATATAAAACATGTGTTGAATGTCATTTATCGGGTTGATCAGTTCTCAAAAAATCGCATTGTGAGTGCTCGTCAAATTGGCTTGGCGATTTTGACGGAGCGGAATGACCAGGGCGATTACAAACAGCAAGACGGATTCTTGCGAAAAGTTCGTAAAATCTTCGCGTTTTTACATCAAAACGAGTTTATTAAACAGGATGAAAAATCTAAGGGATACCGGTTAAATATGATGAAGGAAAAGCCGGGTCTGATGGGTTAAGTTTGTCTTGTTGCGTATAACGATATTATGACCACAACTAACCAAACCAAAAGCGCGAGCAATATCGCGTGGGATCTGAGCCGCCTATTCGCTGCGCCGTCTGACCCCCAAATCGAACAATCGTTGACTGCGCTAAAAGATAGCATTGCGGCGTTTGACAAGGCGTATCGCGGCACGATCAGCGTGGCGGGCGGGCCGAGCGTGGCCCATGTGCTGGCGGCGCTGCGCGATTATGAGGCGATTCAGGCTGCGATGGCGCGGGTGAATAACTACGCCTACTTGGTTTATGCCGCCGACACGCAACCCGATGCGCATCGCAATTTGATGCAACGGGTGGAAGAGGCGCTGACGGCACTGGGCAATTTGCTCATTTTCTTCGATCTGGAGTGGCTGGCGTTGGGCGATGCCGACGCGCGAGCGCTGTATGATGACCCGACGCTGGCGAATTATCGCTATTATTTGCAAAGCACACGCCGCTTTAAGCCGCACACGCTGAGCGAAAACGAAGAACGGCTGAACAACGAGAAAAACATGACCGGCATCAATGCTTGGCAACGTTTGTTCACTGAATACAACAGCGCCACCCAATATAAATGGGATGACCAAGGCACGCCCAAAACGCTCAGCCAAAGTGAAATTTTGGCGCTCATTCGCAACCCCGACCGCCAAGTGCGACAACGCGCCCACGAGGTGTTTTATGGCACGATTGGCGAACAACGCGATGTGCGGGCCTTCATTTACGACACCCGTTTTCAAGACCATTTGGTGAATAATCGTTTGCGCGGCTACCAAAGCCCCATTCACCCGCGCAATGTCGCCAACGATATTGACGGCGCGGTGGTTGAGGCGATGATGAAGGCGGTTGAGCAAAATTTCCCGTTGGCGCACCGCTATTTCAGCCTCAAGGCCAAATTACTTGGCCTCGACAAACTGCAAATGTATGACCAATATGCGCCGGTGGGTGAAGTGAAGCGCACCATGCGCTACGACGCGGCGCAGCAAAAGATTATGGCGGCGATCACGCGCTTTTCGCCACACTTTGCCGACATCAGCGCCCGCTTTTTTAACGAAAACTGGATTGACGCCGCTCCGCGCCCGGCCAAAATTGGCGGCGCATTTTGTTGCCCAATCAGCCCCGATGAGCCGCCCTTCATTTTGATGAGCTACAACGACCAGCTTTATGATGTGATGACGCTGGCGCACGAATTGGGGCATGGCATTCATTTTTATCTGAGCGGCAAGCAAACTGGGGTGAATTACAACTGTTCGCTGCCGGTGGCCGAAACCGCCAGCGTGTTTGCTGAAATGCTGGTGTTTGAAGATTTATTGGCCGAGATGAGCGATAAACAAGACCGCTTGTCGTTGATTTGCCACAAGATCGAAGATAGCTTCGCTACGGTGTATCGCCAAACCGTGTTGACGCGCTTCGAGGGCTTGGCCTACGATGCCCGCGCCAAGGGCCGCTTGAGCGCCCAAAATATCAACGATTTGTGGTTGCAAGCCAATGCGCCGTATTATGGCGAGGCACTGGAAATGACCAAGGGCTATGAATATGGCTGGTCATATATTCCGCATTTTATTGGCTCGCCGTTTTACTGCTATGCCTATTCGTTTGGCTTGCTGCTCACCTTGGGCTTATACGGCATGTATCGCCGCGAAGGCGCGAGTTTTGTGCCCAAATACACGCGCTTGCTCGAATCGGGCGGCAGCCTTGCCGCCAAAGACCAAATGGCCTTGATCGGCATTGACATCACCGACACCGCTTTTTGGCAAGTGGGTTTTGATGAATTGGCGCGGCTGATCAGCGAGGCCGAAGGCTTGGTGGGATAGGGCCATGCCAGACCCCAGCCCACGCACGATTGGCATTTTGAGCGAGCGTTCGCTTCACGCGGCGCTAAAACGACAATTTGCCCAGCCGAGCGATGGCGTTGAGGTCAAAATTGATGGTTATTGGATTGACATTGTGCGGCCTTGGCCTGTGGATGCAGGCCAAGCCGCCGCGCCGTCGCCGTTGCCGTTGCTGATCGAGATACAAACCAGCGGATTTTCGGCCATTCAGGCCAAATTGCGCGATTTGTTGGCGCGATACCGCGTGCATCTCATTCACCCCATCGCCACCGAACGCTGGATTGTGAAGCAAGACGCCGACGGGCGTGAGTTGGGGCGGCGGCGTTCGCCGAACAAGGGCCACGCGGCGCATATTTTTGAGGCGCTGGTTGGCTGCGCTGATTTGTTGGCGCACCCCAATTTGACGATTGAGACCTTGCTCATCCGCGAGGAAGACATTCGCCAGCCCAACGATTTGCCGCAAAAGGGCCGCTGGCGGCGTGAGTGGAAATCGGTGGATCGGCGCTTGCTTGAAATTTGTGAGCGGCAACTTTACGAAGTGCCGGGGGATTTGCTTGGGCTATTGCCGACCCCGCTGCCCGACACATTCACCAGCGGCGAATTGGCCCGCGCCATGCGCATCCCGCTGGCGTTGGCGCAGCGCGTCACTTATTGCTTGCGTCACCTCAAGTTGATCGTCGAGGCCGGGCAGCGCGGGCGGGCGAAGGTGTATTCGTTTGTGGGTCAGCGCGTTGGCGGTGCGGAGTGATTTTTAGTTTCACGCAAAAGCGCAAAGGCGCAAAAGTTTAATAAAATGATGATCATTACCCAGTCATCTGAATCGAATACCACAGCGCCTGTGTTGGGAAGGAGTGGTTTTTTGAAGCGAAGAAGATTGGCTTCACTTTCTGAAAATGCCTCGCCTGACGGTTGATTCCCTTGATAAAACAGATACAAACGATTGCTTTTTAAGACATTGTTATCAGCATAAACGCCCAAGATGACATAAGTGCCCGATGGGTCTGAATCGAATAAACCGCATCCGCCGCCACCCCCAGCCCAAGTTTCATTTCCCTGAAACCGTGTCAGGCTTGCGTTATCTTCGAATGAAATCTGTGTATTTTCGAGTCCTTTATAGGTTTTATCTGCTTTTAAGGTGAGGCGAATCGTGGTAAATGCGGGGTTTTGGGATGGTTTTATCGCCTCCCATTGAACAATGCGCCCTGCGTAAATTGAGTGCGCATCTCGATAAGCGTTGAAGTCAGGGCTTGCGCTACAGGCATTTGCTGGTTTTGTGTGGATGAGAAAACAGAAGACCCCAAGAAGAATGAAGATGGGGTTTGTTTTGAGTTTCATCATTTGAGTTACTTTAAAATGATAATGTCTTGTGGGCCATAAATAGGTTGCACAATAACGGCAATATAGGCGGATTTGTTTTGTAGCCCATTGCCCCGTAAAACCAGATGTTTTAATACGGATCGCTCAACATCCATACCAGAGATATCACGCACATTAGCAATTTTGGTGGTGGGCCAAAAACTAAATTTTCGTATATGTAGATATTCGGATGTATTAACTACCGTTACAGGATCTAATTCTGGTAGGTTTGTGATAAAAGTTGTGGTGTTCGTAATCACATCATACTGAATTAATTGCCCAGATTCTTGCATTTTATAAATCAACAGATTTTCACGCCAGCCTAGTAATTCGTAAGTGTATCCTCCTTTTATTTCTAATCTTGACCATAATTTCTTGACAAACCCTTCGACCTTATTTTCTGGCTGGGTTGCATTAATGAGCAAAACCGCGTCACGTTTGATGACAGGCGGTTCGTATTCTGTATTCGCTATGACCATAAACAGGCATACAAAAATGATAACCAACACAAGTTTTATGCGTTTCATTTCAAATAAACAAACAGCCATGATAATTATCATGGCTGTCCCACAAAATTTAGGAAGTAATTGTAGAGTTTCTAGTTTGATAAAGTATCTGCAATATCTCTTATCTGATTTGCAGATTTCCCTTCAATGGTTTGAATTATCAAGTGTGTCTCATTTGTTTTGATTGACTATGCGGCAGTATAATACTATAATCCCTGTTTTGTTGACAACAAATAGCGAAATTTAGGGATATTGTCAAATTTTTTTTAAGATTTGTTGTTTTGTGATTAAAATATACGCCGATAATTTTGCTTGGCAACGTCCGACGATTTTTAATCTTTGCGTGAGACCAACTGCCTAGGCCTTCGCCATAAACCCAGCCAAATCGGCTTTGAGCTTCGCCAGCGAGGCCAAATGCACATACATCATGTGCCCTGCCTCGTAGTAGGCCATCGAGATATTGGGCTGTAGCACAGGCTCGATGCCGAGATGATTAAAGGTGTATTCGGTGGCGAAATAAGGCGTGGCGAGGTCGTAATAGCCGTTGGCAACGAACACCTTGAGGTGCGGATTTTGGCTCATGGCTTCGCGCAGGGTTTTTGCCACATCCACATACTGATTTTCAAATTCTTTATAGCTCCAGTTTTGCCACACTTTGCCGCTCAAAATTTCGTAGGGCAAATCGCTTTCAAACTTGAGATCACTGCGCACATAATCGTAAAGCGTGGCGGTGTATGGACCCATGATGGCACTCATGCTGGGGTCGTGGTCGGGCACTTCGCCTGCCGCGTCGCGGTCGAGGCCAATGTAGCGGCTGTCGAGCCGCCCAACCGTGCGGCGCTGATGACGCATCAGTTCCTTGCAAAAGCGGTGAATATCAATCCGTAAATTGGTGCGTTCGAGGTAATCGGCGCTGAGGCCAGTATATTTTGCCAATTTGCGCACGATTTTGACGCGCTCATCGGCACTCAGGGCCGCGCCTTTTAGCAAGGCGCTGGCATAGTCGCCCAAGGCAAAGGCTTCAACCTCGTCCAGCGTTTTGCGCAGGTCCTTTTGCAAGTTGCCGCCCAGCATTTGGTGATACCACGCGGTGGCGGTGTAGGTGGGCAAAAACAGAATGTAGGGCAGGTCGTTGCCCGGCTCGAAACGCGCGGTTTGAAAATTCAAGATGGACGAGATCAGCATGATGCCATTCAAATACATGCCGTGCCGATCTTGCAAATAGCCCGACAATCCCGCCGCCCGCGTCGTGCCGTAGCTTTCGCCGATCAAAAATTTGGGCGAAGGCCAGCGTTTTTGGCGGGTGGTAAACAGGCGAATAAAGTCGCCAACTGACTCGATATCTTTGCCAAACCCGTGAAAATCTTTATTTTTTTCACCCGCTACAGCGCGACTATAGCCTGTGCCAACTGGGTCAATGAACACGAGGTCGGTCATGTCGAGCAGCGAATATTCATTGTCAATGAGTTGATAGGGCGGCGGCAAGGCGCGACCGATGTCGTCCATTTTGACCCGTTTTGGCCCCAACACCCCCAAATGCAGCCACACCGATGACGACCCCGGCCCGCCATTGAACGAAAATGTGAGCGGGCGCTTGGCTTTGTCAATCGGTTGGCCGTCAACATCGTCACGCAGATAAGCCATAAAAAACAGGGTGGCGCGGGCTTTTTCGCGTTCGGGCTTGCTGTTGTCGCTGGGCTTGTCCTCGTTTTCATCGCGCAGCACCATGGTGCCGCACATGACGGTGTAGGCGATGGGTTGCCCGTTGATGATGACTGTGTGCTGGCTGGTGACGATGTTGTCGGCAGCGGCAGCGGGGGCTGAGGTTGGGGTGTCGGTCATGTCTTTATTTTACTAACGTTACACACAAGGTAAATATTTCCACCACGAAGAACCCAAAGATTTGTAGCAAAAGACCTCTATTTTTGTAAGGGCCAAGATGATCGCGGAACTGTCATTTCGACGCGAAGCGAGAAATCTTTGCATAACTTGAGGCTCGCAGCGTATACAGAAAGACCTCTATTTTCTTTGTGGTCTTTGTGTGCTTGGTGGTGAAGAAACTGAGCTTGGCAAGATTGATACACCCCCAAAAATATTTGGTATTATTCAGCAAGAGGTGGAAAACCGATGTCAAACCAAGCAACTCAAACATTTAACGTCATTGGATCGCGCCCTGTGCGGCACGATGGAACCGACAAAGTGACCGGACGTGCCATTTATGCGAACGATGTGCGTATGAGCGGTCTATTGCATGCCAAAATGTTGCGTAGCCCCCATGCGCACGCCAACATTATTTCAATTGATACCAGCGCCGCCGAGGCTTATCCGGGCGTGAAAGCGGTGGTCACCGCGAAAGATTTGCCCAATCTTGGCGATATTGTGGCTGATTTGGGCGAAGGCACGGCGAATTTGCGCTATGTCAGCGAAAATATTTTGGCCCGCAGCAAGGCGCTTTATTACGGTCACGCCATCGCGGCGGTTGCGGCCACCACTGCCGCTGCCGCTGAAGAAGCCTGTAAGTTGATCAAAGTTGAATATGAAGTGCTACCGGTTGTGCTGTCGGTAAAGGCGGCGCTTGCGCCAGATGCGCCCATTTTGCTGCACGATTTGCGCACCGAGGCGGGCGGCGAACATGGCGACACCCCGACCAATTTAGCCAAGCATATTCAACATCAGCGCGGCGATCTTGACAAGGGGTTTGCCGAGGCACTGGACGACGGCGGGGTGGTGATCGAGCGCGAATTTGAGAGCACGATGGTGCATCAGGGCTATATCGAGCCACATGCGGCGACGGCGCTGTGGAATGCTGACGGGCATTTGACGGTTTGGTGCAGCACCCAAGGCGCGTTTTCGGCTCGCAATCAGGTGGCGCAAATTTTGCGCATCTCCGAAGCCAAACTTAAGGTTGTGCCCACCGAGATCGGCGGCGGCTTTGGCGGCAAAATTCCGGTTTATTTAGAGCCAGTGGTGGCGGTGTTGTCGAAAAAAGCTGGCCACAAGCCGGTGCAAATGGCGATGACACGGGCCGAGGTGCTGATGGCAACCGGCCCAACCAGCGGCTCGTGGATGAAGGTGAAGATTGGGGCCAAGAAAGATGGCATCATCACTGCCGCCACGGCGCATTTGGAATACGAGGCAGGCGCGTTTCCGGGGTCGCCAGTTGGGGCGGCGACTGGAACGATTATGGCCCCATACAAAATTGATAATTTGCAAATTGACGGCTACGATATTGTGCAAAACAAACCGAAGTCGGCGGCCTATCGTGCGCCGGGCGCGACCAATGCCGCATTTGCGTTTGAGTCGGTGGTGAACGAGGTCGCCGAAAAATTGGATATTGACCCGCTCGAATTTCGCCGTATGAACGCGCCCAAAGAGGGCGACCGTCGTGCCGATGGGCCGACGTATATGCGCATCGGTTGCGTCGAGACGCTCGAAACTGCCATTGACCACCCGCATTATTCTGCCGAATTGGGCACGCCTGCGCCGGGCAAGAAGCGTGGGCGCGGGGCCGCGATTGGCTTTTGGTTCAACTGGGGCGGCAAATCGAGCTGCACCGCCAGCGTCAACCCCGACGGCAGCGTGTCGCTGGTCGAGGGCAGCACTGATATCGGCGGCACACGCACCTCGATCTCGATGCAATTGGCCGAAGTGCTGGGCATTCCGGTGGATCAAGTGCGCCCGATGGTGGCCGATACCGATTCGGTGGGCTATAACGACGTGACTGGCGGCAGCCGCACCACCTTTGGCAGCGGTTTGGCGGCCTACGAGGTTGGGCAAAAGATCAAGCAAAGTATGATCGAACATGCCGCCAAATTGTGGGAGATTGCGCCTGACGCGGTGAGCTATGACAAAGGCATGTTGCGCAACCACGAGCATCAAATCAGCTTTAAAGAGTTGTCGGGCAAACTGCACGAGACGGGTGGGCAAATTTCGGCGACGGTGACGGTGGATGGTCGCGGCGGTGCGCCTGCATTTGCCACGCACATCGTAGATGTTGAGGTGGATGAGGAGACGGGCAAAGTGGATGTTTTGCGCTATACGACGATCCAAGATGTCGGGCGAGCCATTCACCCCAGCTATGTAGAGGGGCAAATGCACGGCGGCGCGGCTCAGGGGATCGGTTGGGCGTTGAATGAGGAGTATGTGTATGACACAAACGGCAAGTTGCTCAATTCGACCTTGCTCGATTACCGAATGCCAACCACGCTCGATTTGCCAATGATCGAGGCACGTTTGGTCGAAGTGCCCGCGCCCAATCACCCGTTTGGCGTGCGCGGGGTGGGTGAGGCTGCCATCGTGCCGCCAGCAGCCGCCATCGCCAACGCTGTCTATGACGCCATCGGCGTGCGTATGACCAGTTTGCCCATGTCACCTGCAGCGGTGTTGAAGGCGTTGGGTAAAATTTAATTTTTATACGATAAACACCTGAACAGCGACGACGGCCCCAGCAATTGCTGGGGCCGTCGTCGCTTTTCAGGGGAAAGAAGGAGAAAGGAGAAAGGAGAAAGAAGAAGAACAGAGATGCTAATTCCGCTGTAAATTATTTGCGGGTGATGCTCGATCCGGTCACTTGAATGCGTGGGGTCGTGCGAACCTTGCTGGTGTTGGTTGGCTCGGTGGCGCTCGAAACGACGTTGGTTGGCGCAACTGGCTCGGTGGCTGGCGACACAACATTGCGTGGCTCGGTGGGCACTACTGGCTCGGTGGCGCTCGAAACCACGTTCACGGCGCTCACGGTGGCGACACGGCGAATGGTGTTGCGGCTCATGGCGGTGATGCGGCGGGTGCTTGGGGCGGTGTCTGTGCCAGCGGCGACGGTTTCAGGTTGAATCAACATCCAAGCGACGAAGACGAGTGCAATCACGAAGGCGATTTTACTGATTTTGTTGGCGATGTTGTTGATGTTGTTCATTTTGATTTCTCCTGAGTTTGTCCTGTGACTTCATGATAGCTATCTGGGGGGATAGTCAAATCAGACCGACGGCTGGG
>JAHBAL020000376.1 GCA_018500105.2 Anaerolineae bacterium | reverse complement strand
TTCGGGTAAAGCTCGGCACAACCGGGCCGGGGACTCTTGGGGTTGAATATCGCATAGACGCTATTATAATCCATTTGTGAAATATTTCACAAATGGATTTTGAGTGAACAAATTCGCGCCGAAATCACGGGCTTGGTTGTTGCGCGTTGTTATTTTTCATTCTCAAGGTCTGATCTTCATGTATAATCGGCCCCTGCAAAAATTAGGATAGATTTAAATAGTATTAGGAGATACGGTTCGTGGCAAATACACTTTCGGCACAACAGCGCGCGCGTAACAGCGCCCGCAAGGCAATTAAAAATCGGATTCATCGCTCGCGCACGCGCACATTCATCAAGAATACCCGCGAGTTGATCGCAGATAAGGACTTGAACGCAGCCGCAGCAGCGGCCAAGCAGGCCATCGAGGCGCTTGATCGCGCCGCTGGACAAGGGGTCATTCACCCAAACAACGCCGCCCGCCGCAAGTCGCGCTTGATGAAAGCTTTGCACAAGGCTGAAGCCACCAAGCAATAAATTTGCGTTTAGTCATATTTTTGCACGCCGCTCATATCCATGAGCGGCGTTTTTTTTGTTTTCTGTCTGGCCTCCAATAATTTGTCAAGTTGCCATTCAAACTTAGTGTTTTAAGTTGCTTAGAAGACACGTGGACATAGGTTCGAGTATGTTGTAAGGTGGTCTGTTTAGGTCTTTTGGCTGAAGAATAGCGAAATTGGCACGATTACAATCTCCGAGATAACAAAGGTAGGCGGGTAAGCGCAAACATAAAATTGCATCAGCATTTCGTGTTTGCAACATAAGCAAGTTTGATTGCAAAATTTGAGCAAAGATAGGTTTTGTTGTTTGATTTGGTGCGAGGTGAATTGATGAAGTCCTTAACGCTACGTGCTCGTATTTACATTATTAGCGTCATCACCCTTGGGGTGATGATCTTTGTCAACTGCGCTTTGACATGGTTGCAATGGTCGCCCATCATGTGGCTCTCTATGTTGATGTTGGGGGCGTTATCGGCGGTCGCTCAAATTTTAAAAGTGGAAGGAGCCACAGCGCGTTCGAGTTATGAGTTAAGCTGGGTGGTGTGGGGCTTTTCTTTGGCGCTTTATGGCCCCGATGCCGCCGCGTTTACCATTTTGGTGTCGTATGTGGCAGAATGGATTTGGCACAAGCAAAAATGGTTTATTAGTTGTTTTAATATTGGCGCGTTTAGCATCGCGATTGCGGTTGGCAACTCAATCGGGTCGCTGATTCAAGATTTTTACCCGAACGATATGAGCGCCTTCATCGGCTCGAAGTTGATGATTACCATTGTCTTCACCTTGCTCAATCATTTTTTGGTTGGGTTAGTTTTGTGGTTTGCACGTGGCGAGAATTTCGCTCAGTCTGGGGTGTTGAATGTGTTCCCGGTCATGCTTGATCTCAGCACCTTTGGCATGGGCTTAGCCGCTGCGTGGGTATGGATGATGTCGCCTGTGGCGGTGTTAACGGTTTTGTCGCCGCTTTACCTCATTTACACCACCTTGCGCGTGCCTGCGCTCGAACGCCAGACCCAGCTCGATGCCAAAACGGGTGTTTTTAACGCCAAATATTTTAACCAAGCGCTCGAGAAAGAATTGGCCCGCGCCAGTCGGTTTAATCGCCCCATGACCTTGGTCATGGCTGACCTAGACTTGTTGCGCAACATTAACAACACCTACGGTCACCTTGCTGGCGACGCAGTTTTGATCAAAATCGCCGAAATTATTAAGACAAAAGCCGGTGAACTGGGGGTCGTAGCGCGGTTTGGTGGCGAAGAATTTTCAATTTTGCTACCCGAAACCGTGCCACACAAGGCCGCTGTGCTCATCGAGGCGATTCGAGCTGAGATTGAATCTACCCGGATCAGCATTCCCACCAGCCCGTCGCCGATTCGGGTCACCATGAGTTTTGGCATTGCTTGCCTCGAATATGTTGGGCAAACCACGTCTGAAATTGTTCACGCGGCAGACTTGGCGGTGTATCAATCTAAATTGAATGGGCGCAATCAGATTTCGTTTGCATCGCCCAGCAAAGGCAACCACAAGATGCCGATTGATCTCAGCGATCAAGAGGGCCAAGCCAATTTGCTCGACAACGGCTTGCCAGCGCTCCCGACGGATGTGCTTAGCACGCCTGTGCCCGAAGTTAAAGCTGAAACGCCAAATAAGACAGAAAAAGCGCCTGTATCAACACCACACCCGGTGGCACACCCGCCGCCGCTGGTTTACAAACGCCCGCCCTATCTATTCCCCATGTTGCTGACAAGCATGTGGATGTTTACCATTGGGTTGTTTGCACACCTGATGTTTTCGATTCAGCACGAACCAGATTGGCTGGGAATTACTTTTTTTGTCGTGCTTATTTTCTTGACCGAATGGAATTCGATCGAGATTTATGCCAAAGGAACCAATGTCTCGACTTCAGTTGTGCCGATTTTAGCCGGCTCATTGGTGTTTGGTCCCGTTGGCGCGGTTGTATTCAGTTTGACCCAAGCGGTCATCTCGTTTATAAAAAACCGCAGCCACTTTAACCGATTGATCTTCAATACCAGCAATCAAATGATTGGCAATTTGCTTTGCCTTGAACTGCTGAACTTAATTGGCAATTATGCGCAGTTGCCAATGCTGTTGCAGGCGCTGTTTGTCGTGTTGAGTATGGGGGTTGTTTATTTCACCAGCACGATCATGGTGTCGGTCGCCATTGACTTTGACCTCGGCCAAAATTTTATTGCGGTATGGAAAGAACGCTTTAGCTGGCTGGGTGTCTATTATCTTATACTTGGGCCTGTTGCGATGATGCTAACCTATGGTTATATTGAGCATGGGGTGGTGGGCGCAGGGCTGACCATGTTGCCGTTGGCGATTTTGCGTCTCAGCCAAACCCAATACGTTACTCGCACCCGTGATATGGTTGAACAACTTCGCCAAACCAATACAGAACTAATGAGCCGAAATATCGAAATTGCCGAACTCAACGAGGAATTGCTTACGGCGTTGTCAAATGCGGTAGACCTGCGCGACCCATATGTGCATGGTCATTCTGAGCAGGTTGCGCGTTATGCTACCTTGATCGCCAAAGAGTTGGGGCTGGATGCCGAAACAACCAAGCGTTTGCATAAGGCCGGTTTGTTGCACGATATTGGCAAATTGGGTATTCCAGAGTCAATTTTGTTCAAACCGGCCAAACTCACCCCACAAGAATATGCGCTTATTACCAAGCATGCCACAATGGGGGCCGAAATTGTCGAAAATTGTCAATCGTTGCGTGAACTCGCGCCATTTATTCGTCATCATCATGAACGTTGGGACGGGCAAGGTTACCCGGCCAAGCTAAAGGGCGACGAGATTCCGCTCGAAGCCAGAATTTTGAGCGCAGCAGATGCGATTGAGGCGATGGCGAGCGACCGCCCCTACCGCAAGGCTGGCTCAACCCAAACCATCATCGAAGAAATTCGGCGCTGTTCTGGCACGCAATTTGACCCGGCTGTCGTCAATGCCTTTTTGAAAATCATCGAGCGTGAAGGCGAAGGCATCATTATCAACACCGCCCGCGCCATCAACGCGGCCCAGTCTACCCAACCAAGCACACCGCGCCCTGTTGTAAATGGCAACGGCGCAGCCGCCCATTCGCCCATCCCCGATTTTATTCCCATGCCACCGCCCAGCCGTTTGCAGCCGATTGGGGCGCTCAACTAAATATACTCCCACAAACGTGTAGAGGCGGGGCAGGGGACCCCCCCTCCACCGTTTATCATTTAGTTGTGCGCTAGACCGAAGCAACTTCGCCCTCCA
>JAHBAL020000561.1 GCA_018500105.2 Anaerolineae bacterium | reverse complement strand
AGATGTGTATAAGAGACAGGCTAGCGCAACCCCGGCCAACAACGACGCGGTTAAAAATTTTCGACGAGTTAGGGTCTTCATTGATTTAATTTCTCCTCCTGACATGACGAATCATGTGTGAATAATATTGCGGCTCAGTAACAAACCTGAGCCAGCTTATTATCGGTTATTTTCTAAGCCGAAAGCAAACTCCTCATATTTTACTCATATCAGGTATAGTTGTATAGTTCTATATTATGAAAATTTCAGACATGAATTGGATGCAGGTCGAAGCCTATTTGCAAGACGACGACCGCTGTATTTTGCCGCTCGGCAGCACCGAACAACACGCCTATCTTAGCCTAAGCGTAGACAGTATTTTAGCCGAACGCTTGGCGCTGGATGCGGCACAGCCATTGGGTGTGCCGGTATTTCCGGTGCAGCCATACGGCCTCACGCCCTATTTTATGGCCTATCCGGGCACGGTGACGCTGCGGGCGCAAACTTACCTCAGCCTCATTCGAGATGTGCTCGATTCGTTGGCGCGGCATGGGTTTAAGCGCATTTTGATTGTGAACGGGCACGGCGGCAATTCGCCTGCACTGGCTTTGTGCGATGAATGGCTGATGGATCATGCGGGGGTGCGCATCAAATTTCACAATTGGTGGAATGCGCCCCAAGTGTGGGCCAAGGTGCTGGCAACCGACCCGTTGGCCTCACATGCCTCGTGGATGGAAAATTTCCCTTGGACGCGCCTCGCCGATGTGGCGATGCCACAAACACAAAAACCGCGCGTAGATGGGGCGCTGCTCAGACAGCTTGACCCCGCCGCCGCGCGGCAATTATTAGGCGACGGCAATTTTGCTGGTTATTATCAACGCAGCGATGCCGACATGCTCGATATTTGGCAAACTGCCATTGCCGAAACGCGCCAGTTGTTAATGAGCGATTGGGCGTAGCAGGAAAATGAGTGAATGCGTGAATGAATGAGTGAGTGGCAGACAAACAATCAAGCATTTACCCATTCACCCATTCACCCATTCACTCATTCACGCATTTATTTCGTCACCGGCAACCGAGCTGCTTCCCACGCAATCATGCCGCCATTGACACTGGTGACATTGGTGAAGCCGGCCTTGAGCAAAATATCGCGTCCGGTTTGGCTGCGATTGCCCGACCGGCAAATCACCACAATCGGCTTGTCTTTGGGCACGCTTGCTAGTTGGTTGGGTAATGTGCCGAGCGGAATGAGGGTGGCATTGGGGATGTGGCCTTCGTTCCATTCGTAGGTTTCGCGCACATCCAACACAAACGCGCCTGCATCGCGTTGTTTGCTGGCCTCAGTCACATTAATATCACGCGGCAAAGTGCTTGCTGCGCCGCTGACCGGCACATTGGCTGCCGGTGAGGCATTCGGCGTAGCGCCGCCACAAGCCGTCATCACGACCAGCGCCGCGCCTGCCAGCATCGGGTAAATCATTCGTTTTGTCATAAAATCTCCTTCTATCTCCACTCGCCCATTCATTCATTCATTCATTCACTCACTCACTCATTTAAAAATCAGCGCACGGCTGATCGGAAGGGAATGCCTCACCCGCTAGGGGCGCAATCGGCGCTTGTGCTGGCGCTTGAGGTCGCACCATTGCCACTTTTAAACGCAATCTTTGACAGAAGGCGTTTGGTGTGGTCGCTGCCACACATGGGGCAAACGGCGGTATGCACTGCCGTCATCGGCATTTTCTTCTCAAAAGTCGTTAGGCAATCGCTGCATTTAAAATCATATTTTGGCATAGCATCTCACTTTGTCTTTGCGTAATCGCTCATGCGCTCATGCGCTCATTTCTACTTGATTGGCAAACCGGCTTGCGCCCACGCGATCATGCCGCCGCGCAAATTGATGAGGTTTTTTACGCCGTTGCTTTGCAGGGTGCGGCAAGCCATGCCGCTGCGGTTGCCCGACCGGCACACTACAATCACTTTGTCGTATTTGGCTAAATCTGCCGCGTGTGCCGTCACCGTGCCAAGTGGCATGAGTTTGGCTTGGGCGATATGCCCTTCCTTATATTCTGCCGCTTCGCGCACGTCAATCAGCGCCACGCCTTTTGTGCCAATCAGTGCTTTGACTTCGGTTGGCGACATGTTTTGAATTGGGTTTTCGGTATTTTCTTTTGGTTTAAAAAGATCGAGTATGTTGAACATAGGGAAATTGGTATATGTTTAGGACTTACGCGAAAGTTTGATTTTCACCACAAAGCGCACAAAGAACTCAAAGATTTTTGGTAACCCTTTCTTTTATTTGTGCCCTTTGTGTTTTTTGTGGCGAAATATTTTTAATGCGCGTAAGTCCTATGTTTTTAACTTGGCACGGTATGCCGCGCCTTTGCTAAATTAGATGTAATTCTTTGCTGATGATCCACGCGCCCATCAGCAAGACAAACCAGCCAAACGACGTTTTGAGCGCCGCCTCTGGCACGCGCTGCGAAAATAGCCCGCCCAACACATTGCCGATCAGCGCGAGGCCGGTCAGGCTGCCGATCAACACCCAATCTACCGCAAGGCCGTTGCCGATATCGCCCATAAAGCCAGTTAGCGACTTGATGGCGATGACCATGAGTGATGTGCCGACCGCCATTTTCATGGGCAAGCCGCCCAGCAGCACCAGCACCGGGATGACCAGAAAGCCGCCGCCCGCGCCGACAAAGCCGGTGATGATGCCAACGACTAAGCCTTCGAGCAAGGTCAAGCCGAGTTTTTGTGCTGGCGATAGGTGTTGTGTCGCCGAAACACGGCGCGGGCGCAGCATCGAAATGGCTGCCAACACCATAATGATGGCAAAGGCCAACAAGATGAAAATGTCTTTGGTCAGGGTAAATGTCCCAATTTGGGCGAGATTTTTGGGCACAAGTGGCACAAGCCATGCCCGCGCTGCATACGTGCCGATGAGCGTTGGCGCGGCAAACAATAGGCCGGTTTTCACATCTACCTGCCCGCGTCGCCAATAATTAAGGCTGCCGACCAGCGCCGTGATGCCGACAATGAACAGTGAGTAGGCGGTCGCATTTGTGGCGCTGATATGGAACAAATAGACCAAGATCGGCACGGTCAAAATTGACCCGCCACCGCCAATTAGCCCCAACACAAGGCCCATGCCAATGGCAGCGATATAGCCCAAAACTTCAAGCGACATCTTAGGCTCCTGCGCTGGTGGGCAAATATTTGGCCCACACGTCTTTGCCATCGCTCAGGCTGATGACGTTGGTGACCCCCAAATTTTGCAGCACGCTGGTCGCCACTTGCGAACGATAGCCGCTGGCGCATTGCAGCACCACTGGCATGTCTTGCGCCAACTCTGGCAGGCGATCGGGTAAATAACCCAAGTGAATGCGCTTGGCCCCGTTGATGTGCAATTCGTCGTATTCGCCAGCGCCGCGAATGTCAATAATTTGCACGGCATGTTGGCGCATTTGCTTGGCTAAATCGTCGGCGCGAAGGCTGGGCAGGGTTTGATGTGGACCGTCTTTCACCACATCGCCGCTGGCGACACTTTGCACGTCGTCCACTCCAATTGACCGCAACGACGCCAACAACGGCGCAATTTTGGCGGGATCAGACACAATCAGATGCGTCGGCTTGTCAAATTTAACAAACCAACCGACATAGGTGCTGAAGGTGTTGTTGGTGGCTGGCACGCTGATGCTGCGCGGAATGTGGGCATCGGCGAAGGCGTTGCGGTCGCGCAGGTCAAATACTTGTTCGCCGCGTGCTAGCGCTGCGTCAATGTCGGCGCGGCTGCTGAGTTTGGGCGTAGGCAGGTCTTTGATCAAGGCCGGGCCGTGCTTGTTGACAAATTTCATGCGGGCGAAGTATTTGGGCGGCTCAGGTTGACCCGATAGCAACCAATCTACGAAGGCTTGTTCGTCGTTGATTTGAAAGGCCGGGCTAAAGAGCTTTTCGTAGCCAAGCGTGGTGGATGGGATTGCGCCCAAAGCCTTGCCACATGCGCTGCCTGCGCCATGCCCCGGCCAAATTTGCAAATAGTCGGGCAATTGCTTGAAGCGTTGCAGGCTGGCAAACATGCTGCGTGCGCCCGGTTCTTTGCTGCCCACCACTCCGGCGGCTTCTTCGAGCAAATCGGGGCGGCCAATGTCGCCAACGAAGACAAAATCGCCGGTGAACACGCCCATCGGCTTGTTTGCACCAGCGGTGTCGGTCACCATAAAACAAATGTGTTCGAGCGTGTGGCCGGGGGTGTGCAACACTTGCACGCGGATATTGCCGACCATAAACGTATCGCCGTCGCGCACCAAAATGGCATTGTGCATGCCGGCATCGTCCGGCGCATTGGCATAGCCATATTTCCAGTCGGCATCGCCTTCGTCACTCAGATACATGGTTGCGCCGGTGGCGGCGGCCAATTCGCGGCAACCACTGACAAAATCGGCGTGGATGTGGGTTTCGGTGACGTGTGTGATGCGCAACCCTTCACGTTGAGCCGCCGCGAGATAGGGTGCAATATCGCGCATGGGGTCAACCACCAACGCCTCGCCCGTTTTGACACAGCCAACCATATAAGAGGCTTGCGCCAATTGATCGTCGTAAAAGTATTTCAGTAACATGCTGCCATTGTGTGACAAACCGCCGTTTTATGCTACGCCCAATAGTTGATGTGTGGTATAAGTAAATGCTAATGGGTTAATGATGAGTAACGAGTAACGAGTAATGAGTAGAAAATACTTATTACTATTCATCATTCATCATTCATAATTCATTACTCATTACTCATTGACAGTTTGTGATGTTCAGCTTATACAAACTCGAAATTTTTAGCCAAGTGGCGAAGGCGGGCAGCTTTAGCAAGGCGGCGCAACAATTGCTGATGACGCAATCGGGTGTGAGCCAGCATGTGCAAGACCTTGAACGGGCGCTGGGTTCGCCGCTGTTTGTGCGCGGCGGGCGCGGGGTGACGCTCTCGCCCGCAGGTGAGACCTTGTTGCACTATGCCGACAAAATCAGCCAGTTGGCACGCGAGGCCGAGCAGCGCATCATCGAGCAAACGCAGCAATTGCGCCAGTTGCGGCTGGGCGTTACGCCGGGGGTGAGCAATTATTTGTTGCCCAATTGCGCCCAGCAATTTGCCGAGGCCGTGCCAAACGCCACGTTGCTTGTGCAAACCGATACTACCCCTAATTTGGCGGCGCAATTAACGCAAAATCGGCTCGATTTAGCCATTTTAGAAGGTGAACTGTCTACGTTGCGTGGGATTGAGGCTGTGCAGGTGACGCCGATTGTGGATGTGCCGCAGGTGGTGGTGATTGGCGCAAAACATGCGTGGTGGGGGCGGCCCAGCATCGCCTTGCGTGACTTGCACAAGCAACCGATGGTGACGCGCCAAGCCCATAGCCATACCCGCGTGTGGCTAGAGCGCCTGTTTGTGGCGCAACAGGTTCAGCCGCGTATTATCGCCGAATTTGACAACCCCGAATCTATCAAACGGGCGGTGATGACGGGCACGGCCTTGGCAATTTTGCCCATTTATGCCGTCAAGACCGAGCTTGAAGGTGGGCTGCTCAGGCGGCTTGAGGTGACCGGCGCGCAATTGCTGCGCACGCTGTATTTGGCGCAGTCGCCTGCGCTCGATCAGGCCATGTCGGGCATGTTTATGCAGTGCTTGAGTAAATTGTGCGCGGTGTTGAGGCCGGAGGCTGTAGTGTAATATTTGGGGCAAAAGTAAAACCTTGCGTAAGTTCTAAAATTATTTGTCTTATGTCAAATTGGGTCACAGACTTTACCCGTTCATTTATTCGCTGGCGAATTGATACGCTCAAAAAGCCGGTGCTGACCGTGTCGCAGCCTTTGCCGATGACGTTGAACAATGTGCGTACACCGATTGAGGCACGGGTGGTGTTGCAACATTTGGCATCGGGGCGGCAATTTGACTATGCCCTAAGTGCCGCTTGCAAGATCGAGCAAGTATGGGTAATACGAAATATTTGGCATCAGCCCAATGCCGATATGTGTATTTACGCTGGGCGCGACGAATGTCTGATTGAGAAAAATTGGGATGTGGCCGACAAACAAATTTTGCGGTTTCCGGCCACACTTGGCTCACAACCTGAGCGCCAGATCGAAGACCCTTCGGCTTGTTTTGATGATTATCGTATTGAACTAGCGTCAGCCATGGGCATACCCCTCGACACCACCGACGCGATCTTGCAAGCCTTGGCATCGTCACAGTTGGTGGTATCACACACCCAATATGAATGGGCTGGCTACGCAGTCACGCTTGAATATCCGGTCAAGGTGGTGAATTTTAGCGAACGTGAACGCTATTATCAGGTTGATACCGGCCCGATTTTGTTACCGCTGCTTGACGAGGCGCAAACGCCACTCACTAGCTGTCGGCGGGCCTATATAGCGCATAACGGCCCGCTCGGCGCCGAGTTTATCGTCAATGTGCCTACACCCGTCGCCGCTGACCTCAATGTACATCATTATTCGCGCTCGGTTCGGGTCGAGGCGGCGCGTAATCGGTTGTTTGCGTTGGTTTAACTAAGGTATCATAGCCCCGCCCTATGCACGTCCGGCATCTCTCGCTCACCAATTTCCGCCTATACGCTCGCCTCGAACTCGACCTGCCCACCGGGTTGAGCATCATTCAGGGTGATAATGCCCAAGGCAAGACCTCGTTGCTCGAGGCGTTGCATTTTCTCGCTACCGCCCACTCGATGCACAGCAATATTGACCGCCACGTTTTTCGCTGGGGGGCCGAGGAAGAATCGCCATACCCGTTTGTCATGCTGAAGGCCGATGTTAAACGCCGCGATGGGCCACATTTGATCGAGCTAGCGATGCAAAAAGGCGACGGCACGCGGCTGAAAAAAGAGATCAAAATTGACCGCGCCAGCAAACGCGGGGCCGATTTGGTCGGGCAATTGGCGGTGGTGCTGTTTGTGCCGGGCGATGTTGAATTGAGCAGCGGCCCGCCCAGCGCTCGCCGCGATTTTCTCGATGCCGCATTGACCCAAGTAGACGCCGATTATGTGCGACATCTCGACAAATTTAACAAGGCGCTGACCCAACGCAATGCGCTCTTGCGCCAAGCCCAAGAGCGCCGCATTGACCCCGACGAATTGGCGGTGTGGGATGACCAACTTGTGCCGAATGGGGTGCAGGTGGCCTTGCGGCGGCGCGATTTGGTCACGCAATTGGCGCAACTGGCTGTGCCCATTCACCGCGAGTTAAGCAACAATCTCGAATATTTGCAACTTGTCTACCAGCCCAATTTCGACCCAGACGCACCGCCGGCCGCGAATGCGCCCGTGCAGGCTGGCCTCAGTTTTGCCCAATCGCTCGACCATTACGACGCCGACGATTTGGCAAAAGCCTATCGTGCGGCGCTGAAAGCGCGGGCCGCCGAAGAAATGGCCCGCAGCGTCACGCTGGTCGGCCCGCACCGCGACGAGCTGCGTTTCAAGGCCAACGGCATGGATATCGGCGAATTTGGCTCACGCGGGCAGCAGCGCAGCGCGGTGTTGTCGCTAAAATTGGCGCAAGTGGCGTGGATGCGCGAACGGCTGGACGATGAGCCGGTTTTGTTGCTTGACGAAGTGCTGGCCGAGCTAGACCCCAACCGTCGGCGTTGCTTGCTTAATCGTATTGGCAGTTCGCACCAAACCATCATCACCACCACCGATATCAATCGCTTTGACGCGGCCTTTGTGCAGTCTGCAACACTATTCAACGTTCATAGTGGAATAGTGCATAATTAACCATTAACCATTAACCAGTAACAATTAACCCATTAACCATTATGAAAACCCCATCTTTTACCATCGGTATAGAAGAAGAATATCAGATTGTTGATCCGCAAACCCGTGAATTAAAGTCTGGCATTATGCAATTGATGGAGCACGGCAAAGGCACCACGCTTGAGTTAAAACCTGAACTGCATCAATCAATTGTTGAAATCGGTACCGAAATTTGCAAAACTGGTAGCGAAGCAAAGTCTGAATTGATTCGCTTGCGCTCTGGTGTGATTGGGCTGGCCGAAAAGTCTGGGCTGAAGATCGTCTCGGCGGGCACACACCCCTTTTCTAGCTGGCGTAACCAAGAGATTACGCAAATGGATCGCTATGCTGGGGTGCAAAAAGACATGCAAGAATTGGCACGGCGCTTGCTCATTTTTGGTACCCATGTGCATATAACGATCGAAGATCCTGAATTTATGATTGATTGCATGAAAGTGGCGCGTTATTTTGTGCCCCACGTCTTGTGCTTGTCCACCAGTTCACCTTTTTGGATCGGCGGTGACACTGGCCTCAAATCGTATCGCAGCACCATCTTCCGTAATTTCCCGCGCACCGGTGTGCCGCCCACCTTCAATTCTGTCTCTTATACACATCT
>JAHBAL020000160.1 GCA_018500105.2 Anaerolineae bacterium | reverse complement strand
AGATGTGTATAAGAGACAGGTGGGGGCGTTTGAATTGGGGTCAGATGGCACTTTGGCCGAAGCGATTATTATGCCCGCTGGTGGGGCTGCTCGCCCGCCCAGCCTCGAAACGCTGCAAAACGACGAGCATTTCATTCGCATGAATGGGCGCGAGGTGTTTAAATTTGCCACCCGCGTGGTTAAAGCATCGTGTGATCGTGTGTTAGCCAAGGCCGGTTTGACTTATGCCGATGTTGATCATTTCATCCCCCATCAGGCCAATTTGCGCATTATCGAAACCGCCGCCGAGATGATGCAATTGCCGCTGTCGCGCTTTGTCGTGGTCATTGACCGCTATGCCAATACCTCCGCCGCCTCCATTCCGCTGGCGCTGACCGAGGCCATCGCCGAAGGCCGAGTGAAGCCGGGTGAACAATTGCTCATGGTCAGTTTTGGCGCTGGCCTCACGTGGGCGACGGCGTTGGTGCGCCTATAATTCTGACGATTGATTAAGGATGCGGGCGGCTAGGGCCGGGCCAAATGTCATCACTAATGAGGCGATGGTTTTGCCTTGCTGGGTCACTGGGAAAATATCTGCATAACCGACCGATGCACAAGTTGAAATATAGTAATAAGCATCTACCAAGGTTGTGATTTTGGGGTTAACGCCTTGTTCTGCGCGATAAAACGCCCAAGTGGTGATGGCTAAAAATCCCGCTGCGGTGTCGAGCGGATATTGATGATTTAAGTTGATGAGTGTATTTTGGATCGCAGATTTTCGGGTCAATAATTGCTCGATGCCTTGCTTTAGCTCTGGCAGCGATATACCTAGCCACGTTTTGAGTATGTCTATCGAATTATCTTGAGGCAAACTGCCAGAATGAGAGGCGGGGAAAAGTGCATCAAGCAATTGCTGTTGTTCAATTGTCATGGTCATAAAGATCGTTGGTTTTGCCAATATCGTTGTCCGTGTTCAAGCCACGCTTGAACACGGACAACGATATTGGCATTTACTCAATTTTTTCTACAGATGCTTTGCCACACAAACTCAGGTCGCTTGCGCATGTGCTTTTTGCTTGTTGGCTCGCAAATAAATTTCCTCAAATGGCATATCGTTCAGCATCGGTAACGTGGCTAAAATCGTTTGTGCGCGGGCTAAAATAGGCTTGTCCTCAGCCGTTGCTTTTTTGTCCAACATCACCATCACCTCAGCCAAGCTATGCTTTTTCAAGTTGTTGACGTTGAGCCGTTGTTCGGCGATGCCCATCACTAGGGTGACCAATTTGCTCAGTTCCTCGGTGTTGTGATTGCCTATATTCGATGTTAGCTCACCAAGTTTGAGCAGTGTGTCGCCGTTTGGGTCACCGGTTGCTTTGTTGACCAGTTGCTGCGCAATTTCGCGCACCGGCTGGGGCGCAGACCGCAAAACTTCCCCTAGTCCGTCCGTCATGGTCATCATGCGCAGCAATGATGCCGCCGCCGCAGGATCGCCAATCATCTTAATGTTCATAGACGCCATTGCATTGCTCAACGCTTGTGACTTAGCTGTTTCGATGCGCACTTTCGCGTCTAATTCCAACTTAAGAATTTCGACCCGTTGGGCAACCCCGTCATAGGCGGCCAGCGCTTCGGCCTTTGCTTTGGCCGATTCAGCCTCGGCGATACCGTGCGCCTTGATGGCCTCGGCTTCACGCATGGCGGCCTCAGCTTTGGCTTTTTGAACCTCGGCTTCAGCTAAACCAGAGGCAGATGCCCGCGCACGTTCGCCATCGGCGCGGAGTTTTGCCGCCTCGTTTTCGGCTGCGGCTTGGGTCTTTAGCGTCTCGGCTTGCTTCAGCGCTGCCTCGGCCTGTGCCGCGCTTGTGGCCTTCAAGGCATGGGCCTGCGCTTCGGCTTCGCGTAGTTTTCGCAAGCTTTCTAGCTCAATCTTGTTTTTCTGTTCGATCATGGCGCGTTGGGCGTCGCGTTCCGATTGAATCACGCTAATTTGCGATTCGCGTTTCGCTTGGGCGGCGGCTTCCACCGTTTTTACTGCTTGATCGGCCTCGACACGCTCCGCATTGACCAATAACAGTTCGCGTTCCGACTGGGCGCGTTTTTGCTGCTCGACCAATAGCTTAATTTGGCGTTGTTGCTCGGCCAATTCGATGGCTTGGCGGCGGGCCAATTCGGCCGTCATAATCTCTTGTTGCTTGCGTTCGTTTTGGGTGGCTAAATCGCGATCGCGGTCAATTTCGGCCAGTGCAATGGCACGCTCTTTTGCCACTCGTCCAAGCTCTGATTTTTGCTCCTCTTCATAGACTTTTTGGTCAGCCACCGCTTTCTCGGTGGCTTGCAAGGTGCGTATTTCACGTTCTTGCGCGGCTTTGTTGAGCGCCAAATCTCGATCTAGATCTAGCCCCAATTTAGCCGAAGTCGTATTACGCTGTTTGATCTCAATTTCGGTTTTTCGCTCAATATCGTTGCGCTCGCGTTGCGCCTGTTGAATCACCTCAGCGTTGGCGCGGGCCACTTGCGCCCCAAATACGTCATCTGTGCCAAAGGTTCCTTGGCGTGCCGCCCGTAGCGTCAGAATGGATACCGATTCGAGCATCAACCCATTTTCCTCAAGATCACTTTTTAGCCGATTTTGCACTTCTTGAATGAACTTTTCGCGCTCTTGGTGTAGGCTCATTAGTGTAAAGCTGGCCGCCATGTCGCGCAATGCGCCGTCGAGTTTGGCGTCAACCAACTGTTTCACGGCGTTGCTGTCTACAATTTTTGCGCCGATGGTGCGGGCGGCATCAATGATACCCTCGGTTGTTGGGTTAATCTTGATGTAGAAAATGACCTTTATATCTGCATATTGCGGGTCGCGGGTGAGCAAAGCGTTGTTTTCGGTGCGTTCAATTTCGATAGCCATCGAGCCAAGATCAACCCAAGTGATCTCGTGAATGGTGCGAAAAACCCAAGCGCCACCGTTCACCACTACTTTGGGCAGCGTATTGGAATTGCCAAACAAGCCGCCTGTGCGAACAAAGGCGCGGTTGGTTGGCGTTTTGACATAGGCGCTCATCATGGTTCGAAAAAGAACATAGGTAATCGCAATTGCGAAAACGAGCGCGGCAACGGGAATTAATAAGTCGTTCATGATTTTTGTTTGTGTATTGCCAGTTTTTTGTATATTGTTTATCCTGTTTTAACTGGCAACAAATCACCTTTTGTTTATTGTTGAGGAATAAAAAATTTTCTTGCGGGCGAAGCGTCACACAATCTGGTAGACCCTTCGTATATCGTCATAGTCAATTAAAGTGACTGTGGAAGGGGGGCCTGTGCGGCCAGCGTTTGGCGGATCTGGGTCGTCGGTTGGGCTGCCGGAAGCCCAAATAGCAAAGACGTTAATCGTTATGCCGCCGGCATTGCGCACACGCACCACGCCAAATTTATCTTGTGTGGGAGCAATGAGCAATGTGCCTTGTTTGCCAATTAGCCCAACAGCGCGTGAGGCCGAGGTGAAGATCGGCGGCAATGCTCGGCCAATCCATTCTGCGATTGTGCGGGTGAGCAAGCTGCTTATGGCAACGCTCAATATTAGCGTCACAGCAAAGACCAAACCGGTCATGTAAATATTGCGCACAATGATTGAATTGATCGCCCAACCCACAAGGCCGATCAAGCCTATAAAAATGGACAAAACGAGTAATGTGGGGGCTTTGCCAAAGCCAATAATGGCTAGGGGTGAAATTTCAATCTCGTGATCTGCCTCCCCCATCTCGGCATCAGCGTCGCCATCACTACTTTCAGCATCGTCATCTAACCCAATAAGTTGTAATAAGCACAAGACGAGGGTGGCAACCAGCATTAATGTGAATGGCAAGTTGTACCACACCGAGGTAAATTCGATGATGTTTTGCATGATTCTCCTATTACAGATACAGAGGCTATAACTTAACGCACGATGTTTTCAGACACGCTATTTATGTTCAACTGGGTGGCAGGGGGGGAGAAATACAGATTTCTTCTCGAAAAATATATTAAAAATAATTTTTGCATGGCGGGATGGTAAAGAAGTTGTATTGGAATGGTATTAGAAGAAATTTGACAAATTCTTGACGCAGTGAAATTGCGTGTTATCATTTGCATTGACAATGAATTAGCACTCAACATGCAAGAGTGCTAATTTTGAGAGGGGGTGAAAATGATGGCCGATCTTACACTTAGACAACAATCTATTTTAGGAATTGTCATTCGCACCTATATAGCGACAGCCCAACCTGTTAGCTCAAAAGCCTTGCTTGAGCTAAGCGGGTTGGAGTTTTCGAGCGCCACCATTCGCAACGAAATGGCCGTGCTTGAAGACCTCGGCTACCTCACCCATCCCCACACCTCTGCTGGGCGCATCCCCACTGACAAAGGCTATCGTTATTTTGTCGAGCGTTTGTTGGGCGATGTGGTCTTGCCGCTGGATGAGCGTAAGACGATTCGTCACCAATTTCACCAAGCGCGGCTGGAAATGGGGCAATGGATGCAATTGGCCGCTACGGTGATGGCTCGCACCTCACGCGGGGCCTCGCTCATTACTGCCCCACAAATTGAACAACCCATTTTAAAGCACATTGAATTGATTTCGACGCAGCCCAAGTTGATTTTGTTGGTGCTGGTGTTGCAAGGCGGGGTGGTGCGCCAACAAATGATTGCCTTACGTGAGCCGATGGATCAGGTGGCGCTCAGCCAAACGGCCGCCTTTTTAAATGCACAATATACCGGGCTGAACGCCGTTGCCATTCGCAGCAAATCGCTCGAATTAAGTGATTTTGAAATCGAAGTGATGCGTATTATGGTTGGCTTGATGTCATCTGAGTCGCACCATGCGGCAGATGTGGTGCGTGACGGGTTGACGGGTGTTTTGCGTGAGCCAGAATTTGGCAACCAAAGTGATGCGCGTGCATTGGTGAGTGCATTTGAATCGCCGGTTTTCTTAAATGGGTTGATTGACGCGCCGGTCGGCACGGTGCAGGTCGTTATTGGCGGTGAGGGGCGTTGGCGCGAGCTGAGTTCGTGCAGCATGGTGCTGGCGCGATATGGGACTGAGGGTTTTGCCACCGGTTTGCTTGGCGTGCTTGGCCCGACCCGAATGCCCTATGATCGCGCCATTGGCACGGTGCGCTATGTGGCCGAGCTGATGAGCACGATGGTAGGGGAGATATACGGTGAATAGTGCATAAACCTTCGAGGTTTAGGGGTTGATTTCTGATTTCAATCTAATACAGGTGATTTATTTTTACGCGGCAAATACAGTTTCTTATTAAATAAGTTAGATAAGAGGTTTTAAACGATGGGTAATTCAGATGTGAATGGAACGAGTGAAGCACAGGCCATGCCAGAGGCGCCAGAAGCCTCGGCTTTAGAGGCATTGACGGCGGCAAATGCCGAAATTGCGACGCTAAAAGAGCAATTGGGGGCAGCGCAAGCCAAGGCCGCCGAGAATTTGGATGGCTGGTTACGTCAGCAGGCCGAATTTTCGAATTATAAAAAACGCCAACAAAACGAATTGGCAAGTTTGCGGGCGATGGCGACCAGCGACCTGATCAAGCGCCTTTTGCCGATTATTGATGATTTTGATCGCGCAGCAAAGAATTTGCCAGAGGCGCTGAAAGACAATACTTGGGTAACCGGCTTGATGTTGGTGCAACGCAAGATGCAAAATGTGTTGGAATTTGAAAATGTCAAGCTGATTTCGGCCAATCCAAACGACAAATTTGACCCAACACAACACGAAGCGATTAGCCAAGACGATGCCGATGGCATCGAGAGCGGCAATGTCATTGAAGAACTGCAACGAGGTTATAAGATTGGCGACCGTGTTTTGCGCCCATCTTTGGTGCGTGTGGCACGCTAAAACCAAAGCGTTTGTTGTTCGTATTACATATTTAGTTACTTTTAATTTAGGAATTTAAATTTAGATGGGAAAAATAATTGGTATTGACTTAGGGACCACCAACAGTGTGGTTGCGGTGATGGAAGGCGGCGAAGCGGTTGTGATCCCCAGCGCAGAAGGTTCGCGCTTGATTCCATCCATTGTGGCGGTAAACCCAAAGACGGGCGAGCGTATGGTCGGGCAAGTGGCAAAGCGCCAAGCGGTGACCAATCCCGAAAACACCGTTTTCTCGATTAAGCGCTTTATGGGGCGTAAATTTACCGATGCCGAAGTGCAAAAGGCGTTGAAAATGGTCCCGTATAAAGTGATCGCCGCGCCAAATGGCGATTGCCGTGTGCTTTTGGGCGGGCAAGAATATTCGCCGCAAGAGATCAGCGCCATGATTTTGCAAAAGATCAAGGCTGATGCCGAAGCGTATTTGGGCGAGCCAGTCACCCAAGCCGTCATCACCGTTCCGGCTTATTTCAACGACAGCCAACGTCAAGCCACCAAAGATGCTGGCAAGATTGCGGGCCTCGAAGTGTTACGTATTATCAACGAGCCAACGGCCTCATCGCTGGCCTACGGGCTTGACCGCAAGAAAGATGAAGTGATTGTGGTGTATGACCTTGGCGGCGGCACATTCGATGTGACCGCGCTTGAAATTGGCGATGGGGTGTTTGAAGTGAAGGCCACCAACGGCGACACCTTCTTGGGCGGTGATGACTTTGACATTAAGGTCATGAACTGGTTGATTGACGAATTTCGCAAGGAAAACGGCATTGATATCGGCAAAGACCGCCAAGCTTTGCAACGCTTGAAAGAAGCGGCAGAAAAGGCCAAGATCGAGCTTTCGACCGTGATGGAGACCGAAGTCAATTTGCCCTACCTGACCGCCGACGCCAGCGGCCCCAAGCACTTGGTGGTGCGTTTGACCCGCAGCAAGTTGGAGCAAATGTGCGAAGACTTGATTAGCCGCAGCGCCGGCCCGTGCCAATTGGCGATGAAAGACGCCGGTATTGATACCAACAAAGTGAACGAAGTGGTGATGGTGGGCGGCATGACCCGTATGCCCGCCGTGCAAAACTTGGCGCGGCGCTTGTTTGGCAAGGAGCCAAACCGCACTGTGAACCCCGATGAAGTGGTGGCGATTGGCGCGGCATTGCAAGCCGGTGTGTTGGGCGGCGAAGTGAAGGATTTGTTGCTGCTCGATGTCACCCCGTTGACGCTCAGCATCGAAACCCTCGGCGGTGTTGCCACCCCGTTGATCGAACGCAATACCACCATCCCGACCCGCAAGAGCCAAGTATTTAGCACTGCCAGCGATGCCCAAACCAGCGTCGAGATTAAGGTGGTGCAGGGCGAGCGGCCAATGGCGAGTGATAACAAGTCGTTGGGCAAGTTTATTTTGGATGGTATTCCGCCTGCGCCGCGTGGTGTGCCGCAAGTTGAGGTCACCTTCGATATTGACGCAAACGGCATTTTGAATGTTAAGGCGTCAGATAAAGCGACGGGCAAGTCGTCACATATCACCATCCAAGCCTCATCGGGTTTGGCGAAGGACGAAATTGAGCGCATGGTGCAAGAGGCACAACGCAACGCCGAAGCCGACAAGGCCCGCCGTGATGGGATTGAGGCTAAGAACGAGGCCGATAACGCCGCGTATCAGGCTGAGAAATTTGTCAAGGATAACGGTGATAAGTTGCCTGCCGACAAGAAAGCCGATATTGAGGCGCGTGCTGCCGATGTGCGCTCGGCCATTAGCAGCGACAACGTTGACCAAATGAAAGCCGCAACGCAAAGTCTGCGCGATGCACTCTCTGCCGCTGGTGAGGCCATGTATACAGCCGCCTCGGCGGCGAATGCTGGCGCGGGCGCTGGCGACGGCAAGACGCCCCCAGCGGACGATGTGGTGGATGGTGAGTTCCGCGAGACGAAGGGGTAAAGGGCGGCCCTCAACCAAGGTTTTTGCCGAGTTCACACCCTTTTGCTAAAACGCAGTTAGCGAAAGCGGGTGAACTCGGCTCCCCTTTTTTCTGAAATACAGAAATGGCAAACAAACGTGACTATTATGAGGTGCTCGGTGTGGGCAAAGATGCCTCGGCAGATGAGGTGAAAAAGGCGTTTCGCAAGTTGGCGCGTCAATATCATCCCGATGTCAACAAAGACCCTGAAGCCGAGACCAAGTTTAAAGAGATTAACGAAGCCTACGAGGTTTTGAGCGATGAGCAAAAGCGGGCGCAGTATGACCGCTTTGGTCATAACGCGCAAGGCGGCTTTGGTGGTGGGCAAGGCTTTGAAGGCGGCTGGACCGACATCAACGATATCTTTAATGAATTTTTCGGCGGGTTTGGTGGTAGGCAAGGGGGCGGGGCGCAACAAGGTCGCCGCAGCCCGCGCCGAGGGGCCGACCTAAAATATGAGCTGAAATTGGACTTTATCGAGGCTGTCTTTGGCACCGAGAAAGATATTGAGGTCTCGCGTAGCGAAAACTGCCCACGTTGTAGCGCCAGCGGCTGCGAACCCGGCACATCGCCCACCCGTTGCAAAACGTGTAATGGGACCGGCGAAGTGCGCCGGGTGCAACAAAGCATCCTCGGCTCGTTTGTCAATGTCACGACTTGTTCGGCCTGTGGCGGCACGGGCGAAGTGATCGTCTCGCCGTGTCGGCAATGCGGCGGCAAAAAACAAATTCGCAGCGTCAAAACCCTGCGCGTTACGATTCCACAGGGCGTTGATAATGGGATGCATGTGCGGCTAAATGGTGAGGGCGAGCCGGGGATGAATGGCGGCCCGCCCGGCAATTTGTATGTTGAAGTGCATGTCACGCCGCACCCGTTCTTCCGCCGCAAAGAGCAAGACATTATTGTTGAGCTTGGGGTGAATGTGTCGCAGGCCGCGCTTGGCGACGATATCGAAGTGCCAACCATTGAGGGCAAAGAAAAGCTCACCATTCCACCCGGCACGCAAAGCGGCAGCATTTTTAGGGTTAAGGGCAAAGGTGTGCCGCATTTGCGCCGCAATAGTCGCGGCGATCAAGTCGTTATCGTCACCGTGTCTATTCCCAAGACACTGAGTAACGATCAGCGCAAATTGTTCCATGAGTTGGCAAAGACGATGGGCAAGGAAGTAACGACACAACAAGGCGAAAAGGGCTTTTTTGACCGCTTGCGTGATGCGTTTGGCGTGTAGGCAAGCGCCAAGACTCAAGAATCAAGAATCAAGTAAGTAGGGGCACGGCATGCCGTGCCCCTATCTATTTGACCGAATCGCGCAATATAAAATTAGGTAGCAAGCATGCAGAATGTAGAATACGAAGATCAGGTTAAAACGATGACCAAAGTCCGCCGTTTAGGCGTTTTGTATTTTGCATTTTGTATTGTGCTCAGCGCGTGTAGCCCGGTGAATTTGCTGCCGCCGCAGACCGAAATTTTTCCATCGCCGGTGGCATTTGTGTCTCGGACGACGCCGCCTGTGCCAAAGCCGACAGTGACGCCAACGGCAGTGGTTGTGCCACCGACGGCGGTGTTGCCGACCCCAGCCGCTAAACGGATTCCCCAAGACACCAGCGCTACGATTGGGTTGTGGGGCAGAGACTTGGCTTTGACGCAGCCGGTTTCGGCCACGATTGACCTTGGGGTGGGCGAGTGGGCGCTGAAATTGCCAAGCAAAAACGCGCAAGCGGTGGCCTTGGCGTATCAAACTTCGCATGTCGGTTTTGAAAATGATCCCAATATCGCCACCGCAAAACCGAGCCAAGTATTGTTTGACAAAGACAAAAAATTGGCCCTGAGCAGCGACACCCGCCAGCCACTGCTCAATATTCGTGATACCGAAGTGCGGGTTTGGATCGGTAATCAAGCCGCTGAGTTGGTCCAACGCGGTAATTATGACGGTGTTTTACTCGACGGCTTGGGCCAAGACCTCATTCGCCCATCGGCAGCGCCGATTTTTACCGGCACCAAAGAGTTTACCGAACAACAGCGGCGCGATGCAGTAGAGGGCTTGTTGCGCAATGTCAAAACCAAATTCGGCACCAAGCTGCTGATTGTGGGCGGCTATGCGTGGAAAGATGGCAGCGCTTATATGGCACGCCAAGAAGAAGCCCGCGCCTTAGCCGAAGTGGGTGATGGTATTTATGTCAGCGAGTTTTTGCGTGTGCCGATCAGCAAAACCACCGATTTTCGCAGCGAGGCCAATTGGCGTAAAGACGTTGATATGCTGGCCTCGGCCTCGTTTGGCGATCGCATTGTGTTGTTGCGCACCGCTTTTATTGACCCAAACAATGTGCCGACCGACGAGCAGGAGCAGCAGTGGATGATGTATACCGTCGCTTCATATTTGTTGGGCAAAAATGGCAAGCAAACCTATTTGCATTTTGACGTGAACGGGCGCACCGATCTTTTAAACGCCCCTGTTTTGATCACACCGCTTGGATCGCCGCTTAAGGCATATGAATCGAAATCGGGCATTTTTATGCGTTCGTTTTCCAACGGCATTGTGTTGGTTAACCCTTCAAATACAACCAAAAAAATTGATTTAGACCGTGACTATAAGACCGAATCGGGTGTTTCGACCAAATCGGTTTCGATGACAGCCAATACTGGGCTTATTTTGTTGAAGTAATTTTAGTTTATCATGCCCCGCTTAACCATTCAGCCCAGCATTGCCGAGATGAAATCGCTCAGTGCGCGTGGCAATTTGATCCCTGTTTTTGCCGAACTGCCGACCGATTTAGACACGCCCGTGTCGTTGTTTTTGAAATTGGCGGGGGTGCTGCAAGATGAGCCAGCCTTTTTGCTCGAAAGCGTGGAAGGTGGCGAACACATTGCCCGTTACACGTTTATGGGTGTGCGTCTACGCGAGGCGCTTGTCCTGCGCGATGGCGCATTGCATCGGCATGTGCTGCGCGATGGCAAACTCGATATCGCGCCGGTTGCTAACCCAAACCCGACCGGCGATTTTTTAGACACGCTGCGTGTCGAAATGCAGCGCTATCAATTTGTGGCCTTGCCGGGCTTGCCGCGTTTTTGTGGCGGATTGGTTGGCTACACGGGTTACGATGTGGTGCGGCAGTTCGAGCGTTTGCCCAGTACCGCCAAAGACGTGCTGGGTATTCCCGAAGCGGTGTATTTTCTGGCCGACACGTTGGTGGTGTTCGATCACGCCAAGCACCGCGTGTTGTTGATCGCCAATGCGCATATTCACCCCAACACAACGGCTGAGGCGGCTTATGAAGACGCCGTAGCGCGAATTAAGACGATTGTGGCGCGGGTGAATGCGGCGATTCTGAGCCTGCCGCTCGACCCACAAGCCGAATGCTCGCCAGCCCGATCAAACAAAACCCAAGCCGAATATGAGGCACTGGTGCGGCGTGCCAAAGAATTCATTTTGGCGGGCGATACTTTTCAGGCGCAAATTTCGCGGCGGGTGGCGCGGCGCACCACCGCGCATCCGTTTAGCATTTATCGGGCTTTGCGGCGCATTAATCCTTCGCCGTATATGTTTTACTTTAATTTTGGCGCGTTGCTGGGCGAGGCTGCTGCGACTAAGTTTCGCATCATTGGCGCGTCGCCAGAGCTACATGCGCGATACGAAGACGGCATCGCTACCGTGCGCCCAATTGCAGGCACGCGCAAACGCGGGGGCACGCCCGCCGAAGATGCCGCATTGGCGCACGAATTGCTCAACGACCCCAAGGAGCGGGCTGAGCATGTGATGCTGATTGACCTTGGGCGCAACGATATTGGGCGCATTGCCAAATATGGCACGGTCAAAGTGCCCGACCTGATGGTGATCGAAAAATACTCGCACGTTCAGCACATCGTGAGCGAGGTGCAAGGCGAGGTATGGCCGCATCTCGATGCGTTTGACGTGCTACGCGCCACTTTTCCGGCAGGCACGCTGACTGGCGCACCCAAAGTGCGCACGATGGAGATTATCGAGGCGCTAGAAGGCGAGCGGCGCGGCTTGTATGGCGGCGCGATTGGCTATTTCTCGTTTAATGGGCACATGGACACCTGTATCGTCATTCGCACCATCACCATGCTCGACGACACTTGCTATTTGCAAGCCGCTGGCGGCGTCGTCGCCGACAGCACGCCCACCGGCGAATACGAAGAAACCGCCAACAAAATGCGCGCCACCGTTGTCGCTATTGAAGAAGCCGAGAATAGTGGATAGTGATAGTGGATAGTGGATAGTTGTGCTTTTACTACTATCCACTATCCACTATCACTATCCACTATCCATTCCCAACTGACTATGTTGCTTATTATTGATAATTACGATTCTTTCACCTACAACTTGGTGCAGTATTTTGGCGAACTGGGGGCCGAGGTGCGGGTGATTCGCAATGACGAAATGACGGTCGAGCAGGTGGCTGCGCTTGCGCCTGCGGCCATTGTCATTTCGCCGGGGCCGGGTTCACCCGACAAAGACAGCGGCATCAGCAACGATGTCTTGCGAGTCTTTAGCGGGCGCGTGCCGATCTTGGGCGTGTGCCTCGGCCAGCAGTGTATGGGGCATGTGTTTGGCGGGCAGGTGGTGCGTGCGCCTAATGGCGTGATGCACGGCAAAGTGTCGCCGGTATATCACAATGGGCGCGATTTGTTCGCTGGGCTGCCCAGCCCGCTTGATTGCACCCGCTACCATTCGCTCATTGTCATCGAGCCGCTGCCCGATGATTTAGAGGCAACGGCCCACACTGCCGATGGCGAATTGATGGCGGTGCGCCACAAAACCCATCCCACCTTTGGCGTGCAGTTTCACCCAGAAAGCATTTTGACCGAACATGGCAAAGACATGTTGGCAAATTTCTTGCGTTTGGCGGATGCCGTAGCGCCGTCATCTTGACGGCGCTACGGTGATTTGACTAGCCTTTCTTCAGCATAGGACTTATGCGAATGTTTGATTTTTACCACAAAGCGCACAAAGAACTCTAAGATTTGCATTGGTAAACCTTTCTTTTCTTTGTGTCCTTTGTGTTCTTTGTGGTGAAATATTTTTAATGTGCGTAAGTCCTAAGCAACGCCAACACTCGTTTTGGCATTTTGCACACGACGGTATAGGCAGGGTCAAACACATTGCCGATCTCATATTTCACCGCTTGCCCCATCAGCAGCCCAACCGCCACCCCATCAAGGCCATAGTCTGTCATCAGCCAGCGGCTCATTTCGGTGGTGGCGTGTTGCAGCGCTTGGTCGAGCGGACGCGCATTGCCGCAGGTGAAAATGGTGTCGGCGTTTTCGCCACGCGGCCAAGTAATGCGCCAACCCTTGATGACCTTGACCGTAAATTGAATCTCGGACGAGATTTCGATGCCCGTGCCCGAAATTTCACCATCGCCTTGCAGGGCGTGGGCATCGCCCAAATGAAATAATGCGCCGGGTGCGCTGACCGGAAAATAGGCGGTTGTGCCTGCCACGAAGCCGTTATAGTCCATATTGCCGCCATGTTCCGCCGAGGTGGCGGTCGAGATGGCTTGCCCCAACGCAGGCGCGACGCCAAAACAGCCGATTATGGGGTTGAGGGGCAAGCTGAGCTGCCCCAACGCCGTGTCGGGTGACACAACGGTGGCGGTGTTCGCGGCCAAATCCACCCGCCAGCGACCAACGCCGGCAGCGCGGTCGGGTAAGCCATGCACATAGTCGGGGTCAACCACATTTTGCGCCAACACATTGCGCGTCCAGCCATATTCGCGGCTGGGCGTGATGCGCTCAATCGTCACCGCCAGCGTATCGCCGGGCTGAGCGCCAGCGATATAAAATGGGCCGCTCATTGGGTTGGGTCGCTGGGTCACGGTGCGCTCGTGCTCGTCCATCCCGGCGGCGCATACGCAACCGACGACGACGGTATCGCCATCGTTGATATGCAAGGCTGGTTCGTGCCAGCCGATGGTGTTGTAGTAGCGGTTAGGTTTGAAATGGTGAATCATATTGGGTGCATTATTTCACTATTCACTATCACTATCCACTATCCACTCCCCTCATCCGGTTATAATTTTCATCCCATTTTTTTAATTTAGGTGTGACAGCATGGAAACGACAACTGTAAATTACACATTTAAGGCCGAAGTAAAGCAACTTTTAGCTATTTTGGCACATTCCTTATACAAAGAGCGCGATATTTTTCTGCGCGAATTGATCTCGAATGCCTCGGACGCGCTGACCCGCATTCAATTTGAGATGCTGACCAATCGCGACGTATTGGACGCCGATGCCGAATTGGCAATTCGGCTTGAAACGCAGACGAAAGACAACGAGGAAACGGACGCGGGCGATGCCACCGCGCCCAAAGTGCTGATCATCCGCGACAGCGGCATCGGCATGACGCGGGCTGACCTTGAGAAGAACCTCGGCACGATTGCGCAATCGGGCGCACGCGAATTTTTGTCGAAGCTGGGCAGCGGGCAACTTGACCCCGGCGACATGATCGGGCAATTTGGCGTGGGTTTCTATTCAGTGTTTATGGCCGCCGATGAGGTGCGTGTGGTCTCGCGCAGCCATCAGGTGGGCGAAAGCGCGTGGGCTTGGGTGTCGGATGGCAGTGACCAATTCCGCATTGAGCCAGCCGAAAAAGCCGAGCGCGGCACTGAAATTCACATTACACTGAAAAATGACGCAGCCGAATACGCCGACGCATGGAAATTGCGCCAAATTATCAAAAAGCATTCCGACTTTGTGCGTTTTCCCATTTTTGTGAATGGCGAACAGGCCAACCAGCAAACCTCGTTGTGGCGCAAAAATGCCAGCGAAGTGACGGCGGATGACTACAAAAAGTTCTATCAACAATTGACCTACGATTTTGAGGAGCCGCTGACCAAGATTCACTTCGCATCGGATGCGCCGGTGAATGTGCGGGCCTTGCTGTTTATCTCGAACAAGCGCGAAAAGAGCATGATTTCGGCCCGCAAAGAGCCGGGCGTGATGCTATATTCGCATAATGTGCTGATTCAAGAATATTGCACCGATTTGCTGCCCAAATGGCTGGGTTTTGTAGATGGCGTGGTGGACTCGGAAGATATTCCTCTGAACGTGAGCCGTGAGACGGTGCAAAACAACCGCGTGATGAAGCAACTGGCCAAGACCATTCGCGGGCGTGTGATGCGTGAATTGAAGGGCATGGCCGAAAAGGATGCCGACAAATACAACATGTTTTGGGCAGAATTTGGCCGCGCCTTGCGTGAGGGCATCGCTACTGATCAAGAGGCCAAAGACGAGGTGATGCCGCTGTTGCGCTACGCCACTTCGCAGTCGGACGGCAAATTGCTTTCGCTCGATGACTATATTAAGCAGATGGGCGAAGGCCAAACCGAGCTATATTATGTGCTGGGCGACGATTTGAAGTCGGTGGCGCATAGCCCGCACCTCGACCCCTTCAAGGCTCGCAATTTGGCGGTGATGTATTGGGTTGATCCGCTCGATGCCTATATTGCGCCGATGCTGAACGAGTTTCAGGGCAAGAAATTCCGCAATGTGGACGACCCAGAGTTGGAATTGCCTGCCAAAGCTGAGGACAAGCCCGAAGCGGAGCACAGCGACAATGCCGCTGGCAATGTGTCTGACGTTGATTTTGGCATTTTGGTGTCGCGGGTGCGCCAGATCTTGGGTGACCGCGTGACCGAAGTTCGCGCTTCGAAGGTGCTGAAGGATAGCCCGATGCGGCTGGTTTCGCCCAAAGACGATTTTGAGCGCGAGCGCGGGCGGCTCAATCGTTTCTTTGACCGCGAATACAAAGTGCCGAAAAAGATGGTCGAGCTAAATCGCAACCATCCCATCATCGTTGATTTGGCGCAAACGCTCAATGACCCGCTGGGGAGCGAATTGGTGGATTTGAGCATCGAGCAGATGTATGACAGCGCCCTTGTGCAAGAGGGGCTGCATCCCAATCCCGCCGACATGTTGCCGCGCATCCAGCGGCTGATGGCGGCGGCGCTTAAGCGTGGCTAACGCTTTACGGTCGCCAAACCTCCGAGGTCTTTAAGACCTCGGAGGTTTAAGCGATTCGTTCACCCAAACGACATGCTTTTAATCGTGGCATTGTCGTCATTAAAGACAAACACGGCGTTGACATGCCCGCCGTTGACGTCGCCGCTCAACATGCCGTGCAGCCAATGCGGCGTGTCGGCCCACATTTGCGCATAAGGCAATTCGTCGAGGCCAAACCACACCGGCGCGATTTCGTCGGTTTCTTGCGGCTCGCCATGCCAAGTTTCGGCTACAAATACATGGGCAAACATGGTGTAAGCCGCTTTGTTGGGGAAGCAAAAATCAACCGTGCCGCGAGATTGCAAGTCGCTGGCCTCGACATTCACTCCAATTTCCTCGTGTAGTTCGCGGATGGCGGCGGCAACGGTGCTCTCGCCGCGCTCAATTTTGCCGCCAATACCGACGATTTTGCCCTCGCCGACCCCGCGCTTTTTGCGCCCAAGCAATACTTGGGTGGGGTTGTGGCGCATCAGAAAACACTCGGTGACGTGCGGCGGCGCTGGCGTGGCAATGGCTGTTGTGTTTGACATTGAGCCATATTATCGGCGATAGGCATTGTGCGTAAAATATACTGACGTAAGTTTTTAATTCGTATTTCAATTCGGAGAAGCGGAAGTTGCGGAGAAATGGCTTGCTTACAACGCCGCTTCTCCGCAACTTCCGCTTCTCCGAGTTAAATTGTGAAATGGGTTGCCTAAAAGGTGATTAAGGGTGATGAATTTATGTTGACGATATTTCACGATTGCCGCCTGATTGACGGGCTGGGCGAGCACGCCCAAACGCATGTGGATGTGTTGATCGAACATGGCAAGATCAAGGCCATTGAGCCGACGCGCGAACGCCACCCCGCCGAAGGCACAATTATTTCGGGCGCGGGATACACGCTGTTGCCGGGGCTAATTGACTGCCACGCGCATTACACGCTTGACCCTTGGGCCAAAGACCCATTCACTCAAATTGCCACCGAGCCGGTAGGCATGACCATGCTGCGGGCGGCCCGCACGGCGCGAGATGGGTTGTATGCCGGTGTGACGACGGTGCGCGATGCCGGTGCGCCGCGCCAACTTAACTTTTTGCTGCGTGATGCCATTGCCAAAGGGCTTGTGCCCGGCCCGCGTTTGCTGGCACCGGGTTGTGCCATTACCATTACCGGCGGGCATGGCATGAAGTTTGGGGGGGGGGCCGCCGGCATGGACGGGCTGCGAAATGCGGTGCGGGCACAAATGCGCGTTGGGGCAGAAGTGATGAAAATTGTCGCTAGCGAGGTTGCCATGTTGACCGGCCCCGATGCCGCCGTCGAGGAATTGACGCAGGACGAGATTGACATGCTCGTGAGTGAAGCGCGGCGGCGCGGCCTGCGCATTTTTAGCCACGCGCAAAATTCGGTCTCGGTGACCCGTTCGGCCCGCGCCAAGGTTGACAGCGTTGAGCATGCCTTTTTGGCCGACGCCGACGCCATTCGCTGCCTGCGCGACAACAATGTCACCCTGACCCCGACCTTGGCCGTGACCGAGGTGACGCTGGAGCGCGACGACCTGACGCCCGAGTTTCGTTCGCGCATGTTGCACATTCGTGACAAACATTGGTGGTCGTGCGAGGAAGCCATTCGCATTGGCGTGAATGTGGTGGCAAGCACCGATTGCGGCGAGCCGTGTATTTACCCCAGCCTGTTGTGGCGTGATATTCGTATTTTGCACGATCGCGGCTTGAGCAAGATGAACGCCATCAAGGCCGCCACCTCACGCGCTGCCGAGTTGTTGGGTGTGCAAGCCAGCGTGGGCAGCATCGCATCCGGCAAGCAAGCCGATTGTATTTTGGTGAATGGCGACCCGTTGGCCGATTTATCGGCGTTGGGCAGGGTGGCCTTGGTGATGCAAGCCGGACAGGTGGTGCATCGTCATTTTTCAACATGACTGCACCGACAATTAACCAGATTAAACACGCCCAAGACCTGTTGGCGCAATATTTGTTGCGCACGCCGCTTATTCATTCGCCCCAACTCAGCCAAATGAGCGGGGCCGAGGTGTGGCTGAAATGCGAGTGTTTTGCCGAAATTGGCTCGTTTAAGGCGCGGGGTGCGCTGGCGTGTGTGCTGGGGCTTAGCCCTGCGCAAATTGCACAAGGGCTGATTTGCGCCAGCACCGGCAATCATGGCGCGGCGATGGCGTGGGCGGCAGGGCGGGTGAATGGCGTTTGCACGGTGGTGGTTCCGCACAACACCCCCGAAATTAAGCTGAACAATATGCGCAATGCCGGTGCGCGACTCATCATCGAGGGCCGCGATTGGGGCGATAGCTGCCAGATTGCGCGGCAATTGGCGGCGCGTGAGGGCTGGCTGTATCTCGAAGATGGCGAAGACCCGGCAATTATGGCGGGGGCTGGCACGGTGGCGCTTGAGGTGTTGCACGATTTGCCAAATATGCAAGCCATGCTCGTGCCAGTCGGAGGCGGCAATTTCATCGCGGGGTGTGCCATTGCGGCCCAGTCGTGGGCGGCGCAACATGATCGCGCCATGCCGCGCATGATCGGGGCGCAATCGGAGGCCGCGCCCGCCGTGACTGAATCTATGCGCCAAGGCCAAATTGTCTATCGGCCCACCACGTCGTTTGCGGGTGGCATCGCCACCACCGGCCCGGTGCCGATGGCGTTCGAGATCATGCAGCGGTTGGTGGACGATATGCTGCTGGTGAGCGAGGCCGAGCTTTTGCAGTCGGTTGGGCATTTGGTGCATTCGCACGGCATCATCGTTGAGGGGGCCGGGGCCGCGCCGTTGGCGGCGCTGCTGCGCCATGCCCCGCGCTTTGCTGGGCAGACAATCGTGCTGGTGCTGTCTGGGCGCAATTTGGATGTCGGGTCGTTGCGGGCGGCGATCGGGAGTTGAGGGTTGAGAGTTGACAAAACACTCAACTGTTTAGGCTATTCGGGAAAATAAATGGTTGAATTAAAATCTGGGGGCAAGTCGCAAAATATGATGTGTCGCGCCCGCGCGGGGATCAATCCCCGCGCTACATAACAACGCCCACTGCGTGGGCTGTAAACTTAGCCCGTGTAACGGGCGTTGTTATGTAGAATGGTCCTGAGCCTGACGAAGGATTGATCGCCATTCGAGTGCGATTTTCACAAAC
>JAHBAL020000117.1 GCA_018500105.2 Anaerolineae bacterium | reverse complement strand
GGTGCTGATGCAAGACGATTTGCGGGCGTTGCCGTCGCTGCTGCGCTTGGCAAAAGCCACCATGCGCACGGTTTGGCTAAATGTCGCTTTTGCCGTCGGCATCAAATTGGCGTTTTTTGCGCTGGTGCTGGCGGGGCTTGGCTCGATGTGGCTGGCGGTTTTCGCCGACGTTGGCGCGTCGCTGCTGGTCACGCTGAATGGCATGCGACTGCGTCATCGGGTGTTTTAGCACAAATTCCCAGTAACACGTGAGTTACCAAAACCCAGCAATTCCAATTTCAAAAATCTAAGCATTCTAAGCAATCGATGATGTCTTGCAAAAAGTGCTCCAAATAAAAATTTTAGAGATGACTTTCAACATCTTCAGATCCAGATTACCGAACTAACATTGTAAAAAAGGGAGTGATAGCTTGTTTTACTCAGGTGCATACAATTTATCTTCCATTTTGGAAACACCTATCGTTGGTGAACCCTTATTTCGGACATTTTTTACTAAAAAAAGACTGATTAAAAAAGTGATAATTTCGAAATTGGAATTGCTGACCCAAACCACTAAACCACTCACAGTTTAAGTTATACTGTAAAGAATAGAAAAATGTGGTTTTTACTAATCTCATTATATGGCTACATACTATGCCTGCAGCTTGTTACTTATTATTTTAAAATTAAAAAACAATCAAGATCATGAAAAATAGAGTTTTTCTTATTAGTTTAGCCCTATATGGATTATTTGGAGTGGCATCTTGGACTAACTTGATCCAAAGACCTGATGTTTTGTTTTTCAACAATGATTTCTGTACTTTATTCTGGTATCCTGGAGTTTATTTGCGTTCTCCATTAGGCCCCGGAAGAAATCCTTTTACAAGTTTACCAACACCAGATAATTTAAATTTTCCTATTTATTTTATAGATGGCACTATTGCTACAGAATATAGCCATATGGGGACGGTGAACTATGACCCAACAAACCTATCTTTAACGCTACTATTAACATTTCCACTATCATTTTTTAGCTGGAATAGCGCAAAATATTTGTGGTTTTTTCTTAACATCTTGTTTTCGCTAGGAACAGTTTATTATTTAACCCAATTAACGGAAGCTAGAAATTTTAAATTCGGCCTATTATTTATTGGAGCAATATTTTTTTCTTTACGTTCGACTCAATATGCATTTGTTTTTGGTCAAAGCACTTTATTGACTTTATTTTCAATGTGTATTGCATTACACTATATGAACAAAAATTATTGGATTCCGGGAATAGCACTTGCAATTGCTTTAAGCAAATATTCGCTAGGCTTTCCAATAGGCATCGTCTTTTTTTGCTGGCGACAATGGCGAGCAATTTTTGTTGCAGTAGTATTGCATCTGACAGCAATGTTTATTATCGGAGTAATCACAGAGACATCATTGTTACATACACTTCAAGGGCATATAAATCATATGCTCAATCATATTAAAGATCCGTTCTTAAGCTATTATTTATTAGATGGGTTACTAAAAGATCACCCCACTATAAATAGTATAGTTGTTTTATTTACAACCATTATTCTAATTTTTACTATTACATTGTTTTATTTCAACAATAAAAATATTTTCTTTGTGGCTAAAAAAAACCTTGACTTAGAGGCGTTATTAGTAATTTCTGTTTTCAATGCGGTTAATATGCTTTTGATTTCACATCGTCGGTATGACCAAAATGTCCATATTATGTTTGTTGCGATTATATTATTTAATCTCTTATTCTCACAACTTAATCCTCTAGTGTTATCAAACAGACAACAAATAACACTTTTCGCATTTATTTTATCTTGCCTATTTGTGTGGATTTTTCCGATGCAACTTTTTATTTCAGATGTTATGGAAGTAAAGATATACAATGTGTTTTGTATTTTGGTGTTAGTAATAAGTTATATTTTTTGGGTAAAGTGTAGAATAGACCAAACACGAAATTCTTTGCAAATCACTCAGGTCAAATGAATCGTTTCGTTTAGATATATTTGACAAAACATTAATTAATACAATTGCCAATTGCAACATAGCATGTCGTTCCTCATGACGTTTGCGATTTGATATTTTGCGCGGCAAAAAACAAGGCAGCCAGCAGCATGACCGTGCCCGCCAGCCAAAAGAGCGGCTCGAAGCCGTAATCGCGCTGGATGAAGCCGCTGAGTGGCGGCGAGAAAATGGGGCCGACAAAGCCAGACGCGAAGCCCATCAGCCCACTGGCGACAAAATACTCGTTGCGCTGAATGGCCCCGATGTATTCGGCACGAAAAAGCGGCAGCACGATGCTATAAAGCGCCACTTGTAGCACCAAAATAAACATCACGGCGGGCAAGGTTTGGCTAAAAGCCAAGGCGCAAAAGCACAGCGCTGTGCCGATCAGCCCGATCATAACGCCACGCCGCGAACCAAGCCGCGCCGCAAACGCAGTCAGGCCCAGCACCGCCAACCCGCCCACGATGCCGCGCAAGGTGAGCAGCACCCCGACCTCAAAATCGCTGGCCCCGTAACGCTGACGCAGCATCAGGTTGAAAAATGGCGACAACAGCAGATATGACACTTGCATCAGCCCATAAGGGGCGCAAAGCCACATCACTTGCCAGCGGGTGCGCAACAAGGCACGCGGGCTAAACACTTGGCTGGGTCGCAAGGCGGGTAGATCGGCGATGGCGAGTAAGGGCAACACGCCAAGTAAACGCAAGATAAATGCGCTGGTCAGAATAAGATGGTAATGCTGGGTGTCGGCGGTGGCGGCTCCGGCCAACCAAGCCGGTAGCGCGGCAGCGCATAACCCGCCCAACAAGCCGAGCAATCCGCGCAGACCGTCGTGCAGCGAAAATAATTGGGCGCGGTTGTCGGCCTGCGACAAGTCGGCCAATAACGAGATGCTCGCAAGTGAGAATAACACCGTGCCAAAGCCGCTGGCGGCTTCGGCGAAGATGATAAGCGTAGGCGAGGTGGTGGCAAACATGCTCAGCCGCGCCAAATTGGACAAGGCCGCACCACCCACCAGCGCGGCGCGTCGCCCCATTCGCTCGAACAGCCACAGGCTAGGGAAAAGCGTGATGGCGGCCCCGATTTGGCTGGCGGCATGCCACATGCCGACATAGGCGGTGTCAAATCCAAGCCCGATCAGGTAGAAATTCATCAGCGTGTCGGGCGCGGCGGTGGCAAACCCGAAGATGGCTTGGGCAGCGATGAACCACAGCGCGGCAGCGGGATAAGGTTTGGAGCGAAAACGGGCCAACATGAATTGCGGGCGCAATTCTAAACGACACGATAGATGTGTGTTGGCGGCATAAAACCTCGGCTCATCACACAACGCCCGTTACCCTAAGGCTGTTCAAAAGTAGCTTCGTCATTCCCGCGAACGCGGGAATCTATAACCCAACAGGCACAATTTGATGAAATTGCTACATTCTGGCCTGCCAAATTATGGATCTCCGCGTTCGCGGAGATGACGGATTACACAAGATGCTGACTTTTGAACAGCCTTGCCTGTTACCCAAGCTAAATTGACAGACTGTAAGGCTTATCCGACAAATAAAATGATCGAATCTGTGAGTGACCCGTCTAATTTTGCCATATCAACGCCGAAGCCGCGAATAAGGTAAATCGCCTGTCAGCGAAAAAGACGGGTCACCGACAGACGGGTCACCGACCCGTCTCTACATCAAAATCCATCATTTTATTGAACGGGCTAGCCTAACGGGCGTTGGTATGGCGAACGAGCAATTTCCATTCAGCGTTGCACCAACGGCAGGTAGAGATTTCTGCGTTGTGACGTCACAACGACGGTGGCGGCGTTATTGGCTTTGTTTGGCTCATTGCTGCTGGTGCTGGTGGTCAATGAAATCGTGACCGCGCCCTCTTGGAAAGGCAACACCGTAAAGCCAAACTCGACCAATGCCCCTGCCGCAAGGCCGCTTGCGACGCTACAGGTCATGGTCCCGCCCAACGCGCCGGGGTTCGGCACATTGGCACAATTCAGCCCCGCGCTGGGCGACAGCGCTTGCACGATGGCGTTCGAGGGCAACGCTGCCGTAAATTGCACCCCACTCGCCACCGATCCGCCAATATTGCGCACTTGCAAGGTGTAGCTAAACGCTGCATTTGGCAAAATGGTGCTGGGCGCTACAATTGTGGCGCTCAGATCAGCCGCCCCGCCAGACGGGGTTGGCGTTTGAGTCGGGGTGGATGTGGCAGAGGGGCCGGGGGTTGGCGTGGGGGTGTTCGTGCTGCCCGGCACTGGCGTGGCCGTAGACGGCGTGCCGATAAACACAGTGGCATTCTCACCACCCGTTGCTGTCACCCCTGTGCCGGTGATGAAACCCGTCCAAAATACCTGATGCACGGTTTCGGCGTTGATGGTAATCGGCCCGCGTATGCTTTGCGTCATCGCGTTTTGCGCCAGCACATACGGCACACCCGTCATCACATTCACCCCGCCCGCTAACAAATTGTGATGCGTCAAGGCCACGTTACCGGTATTGGTGGCCGTGTAACAAAAATACACTTGCGTTCCGACCGTCACGGTCAGGGTATCGGTGGCGACACAAGCCGGATTGGTCGAAACGCTGACAAACAAGCTCAGGCTAGGCGTTGGCGGCACAACATTCACGCGCACCGTATCGGTCACCACCAAGGTTGTGCCGCTAAACGATGCGGTCACCGTCACAATATTGGTGGTGGGGGTGACGATGGTGTATTGATACGGCCCGACCATGAAGCGCACCCCCGGCTCGACAATGGTGCCATTAATCACCGACACCGACGGGATGATATTATCTACCAGCGACACCAGCGACAACGTGGTAAGGCCGGTATTGTTGATGCTGTAACAATAGTAAACGGTGGTCGAAATCGGCACATCCATCGTGGTGGCGGTGTTGTTGGCGCAACTGTTTGCCGACGTGCCGACGGTTTTGTCAATCGTGACATCGGGCGCGATCATGATTACGGTGAGCGGGCTACCCGAAATGAGCGGCTCTTGCCCCGCCGACCAAGCCGCATTTACGAGCGTGGGCGTGGTGGTGCTGGTGCGGGTGATGATGAACGTGGCAGAGGTGAAATAAAGGCTTGCCCCCGGCGCAAATGTCAAGCCGGTTCTGACCTCGCTGTAATGCGTGTCGCTCAGGGTAAAAGCGTTATAAGTATTTGCCGACGTGTTTTGCACCCGATAACAAAAGATGACGCTGGTATTTGGCTGCACGGGCGTGGTTAGCGTTAACGGAAAAGTTGGCCCGGCACACGTCGCGCCGCCGCTAAAGGCGCTAGACAAATGGGCAGTTTTGGTGATGCTCAGCCCCGCGTGGGGCGCTTCGCTGAGGGCCGGCGGCGCAATCGGTAGCGCCGCATTTGCTGGCAACAACAAATAAATGACCGATAAGGTCAACCCTACCACCAGCGCAACCATCGTGTAAAACCGGATAAACGGTGACAATGGCATCATCGCTGTGGCCTGCGTAATTTTTCGATTTTGTTCTATACTCATAACTGATCCTCCCAATCAACCTTTATGCTTTAGACAACGATAAAGTGCGGCATCGAACAAACTATTATCCATGTTGATTATTTTGCTCAAGAAAAATTTGCAGATCGCAACCGTGACATTCCCTTGCAAGGGCTGCAACCTTCGCATGATTTTTAGCTGTGGCTAAGACAAAAGCCATATTTTGCAACTAAAATTAAGTTAAGCACGTATCATAAGACATACGGAGGTTATTTAATGTCAGAATCTTTCACAAACATTGCAGGCCAACGCCTCGATATGCCAGATCCCAATATTGCCATGTCGGGCCAAACCATGAGTGGCGCAAACTTTAAAATTGTCGGCACAACCTTACAAGCCGTTATTTTGAACCTGAAAAGAGGTCAACATTTTTATTCAGAAACCGGCTCGATGTCGTGGATGAATGATCATGTCAATATGAACACCAATATGGGTGGCGGATTGGGCGGATTGTTCAAACGCACGTTCACAGGCGAATCGCTTTTCGTGGTGGATTATGTTGCCGAGCGCGAAAACGGCCTGATCGCCTTTAGCAGCGATTTCCCCGGCAAAATTGTGCCGATTAATCTTGCATCTGGGCAAGGCATGATTGCGCAAAAGGGGTCGTTTTTGGTCGCCGAAAAGAGCGTCAATCTATCCATCCACTTTCGTCGCCAATTGGGCGCGGGGTTCTTTGGTGGCGAAGGCTTCATTTTGCAAAAATTTGACGGCCCCGGCACGTTCTTTGCCTGTTTCGATGGCGAAATTGTCGAATATACGTTGGCCCCCGGCGAGCGTTTGAAGGTTGACACGGGTCACGTGGCGATGTTTGAGCCAAGCGTGCATTACGATATTGAAATGGTCAAAGGCTTCAAGAATTTGCTGTTTGGTGGCGAAGGGCTGTTTTTTACCACGCTAACCGGCCCCGGTCGCGTTTGGCTGCAAACTATGCCGATGGCGAAATTGGCTGGCGCGATTCGCCAATATATGCCCTCGGCTGAGGCAAAAACCGCATCGGCTGGCAATGTCGTCGGCGATATTTTCAATTCGCTCACCAATAATTCGTAATCCAAGAGAATTTCTTTGAGAAATTTCTTTGAGAAATCGGGTTTCTTTCAGAAACCCGATTTCTGTGGGTTAAAAATTTACATGGTTGCCCCACGATATCGCCCAAGTCTTGTCTTTTCGCTGGCACTCTCGCTGACAATGCTGATATCGCACGTCCCAACGCAACCGTTACAAGCAACACCTAGCGCAACCCCCATCCTCAACAACCAGATCGTCATTTATGCCGACCAAAATTTGGGCACATTTAGCACCAATTTGCTCGGCAGCAATTTACCGGCATGGGTGGGCAGCGAAAAAACTGATCGCTTGGGCAACGCCACATTTCGACAACAGATCAAAGCGGCAGGCATTCCATTGTTTCGCGCCCCCGGCAGCAGTTGGGGCAATCAATATGGCTGGCTCAGTTGTGAAATGGGCGTCAACCAAGCCAAAGCCCAGCCTTGTGGCGACAATTGGTTTTGGGCAGCCCGACCCAGTGACTACATCGGCTTCGCCAACGCCACAAATGCCAATCTATTGTGGACGGTCAACCCAAACGGCACGGCCAAAGAAGCCGCCGCCGCTGTCGCATTTTTTAATGGCGCAATTAGTGACACCAAAATCATCGGCATTGATCAACATGGCTTCGACTGGAAAACAGTCGGGCATTGGGCCACATTGCGTGCCCAACGCGGCTATCCCCAACCACTCAACATCGCATGGTGGCAAGTGGGCAATGAACTCTATGGCAATAAAGCCTGTTTCGCCACTGGCTGGGAAAACTATTGGACGTGTGATGCCAGTGATTATGTGAACGGCAAAGGCACAGGCGCGGGCCGCCAAGATGGGTTTTTAGATTTTCAGGCGGCAATGAAGCAGGTAGATGCACGTATCAACGTCGGCGCTGTGGGTTGGGTCAATCAAAACGAATATAACAATTGGGGCAACAAGGTCATCGCAGGCACAAAAAATGCACTCGGCTTCTATGCGGTGCATCATTTTCCATTCAACGAGCCGCCGCCTGTAGTCAGCAGCGGCGCCGCGATCATCACGCAAGCCTACGGCACATTAAAAACCATCAAAGCCGATATCGCCAGCGCCATGCAACGCCACGCGGGGGGGAATGTGCAGATTGCCATCACGCAATATGGGCTTGCCACCCGCGCAATACTTACCCCAACCAATCAACTTATCCCCACAACCGCTTATGCGCTGTTTGTCGCCGATAGCATTGGGCAAATGGCTGAGCATGGATATAGCCTCGCCAATCATTGGAGTATCGCGTCGGGTGAGGACGTAACCGGCATTGATTTTGGGGCAATTCGTGTCGAGCAACAATTTAAACGCACGCCAGCCTATTTTGTTTGGCCGATGTGGGCCAAATTTGGCAACACGCGGCTGGCGCTCGCAAATGCGCTTAGCCCCGAAACCCAACTGGCAGCCTATGCTGGGCGCAACGAGAACGGGCAACTGACTTTATTAGCGATCAACAAGACGGGCAACGAGGTCAAGACCAATATCGTCATCCACACCGAAAACGGGCCAGCCTATATCAGCAATGGCGATGTTTACAGCTTGCGCTCCAATGGACTTGACGATACCATGCCTATTTTTAACGGCATGAGCACGCCGTCTGATGATTTGGCAAACGCCCCGCCACAGCCGCTGTCTGACCAAAACGCCAGCGGGCCAAGCCTGATCCGCAGTTACACCTTCGCGCCTTATTCTGTTACGCTCTTGCGTGTCAACACCCACCAAGCGGCAAATAAAGCGTATTTGCCGCTGGGGTTGAGATAAAGCTGCGCGAGCTAGAAATCGGGTTTCTTCCAGAAACCCGATTTCTGAGAGATCTTATTTGCTGGCTGGCAACGCGCCCGTTAGCAAGTAATTGACGGCGGCATCGAGCTGCGGGTCACGCTCGGCTTGCTCATCTTGCAACGTGCGAGCCACCCCATAATCGGGCGTAATGCCAACGCCCTGAATGGTGCGACCAAGGGGCGTATACCAGCGCTGAATGGTGATGCGCAATTGGCCGCCGTTGGGCAGCGATTGCGGCAATTGCACCGAGCCTTTGCCAAACGTCGTTTCGCCGATCAAAATGCCGCGTTTGTAATCTTGAATCGCCCCCGCCAGCACCTCAGATGCGCTCGCCGAGCCGTTATTCACCAAAACCACCAACGGGATATCTTGTGCAATACCGCTGTTGCCGGTCTTGCGCGTCTCTTCTTTGCCCTTGCTATCGCGCTGAATAATATACACGCCTTCTTTGAGGAACATATCGCCAATGCGGGTGGCCTGATCGAGCAAACCGCCGCCGTTGTTGCGCAAATCAAGCACCAGCCCGACCGGTTTCTCTTTCAGCATCGCCTCAATTACATCGCTCAACTGCTTGGTAGATTGCCCGCTAAAATCATATAAACTGGCATAAGCCACTTTGCGCCCACTGCCAGCAGGATCGTCAACGAGCTTGTTCGTCACCACCGGAATGCTAATTTTGTCGCGGGTCAGCACCAAGTCAAATGGCTTGACTTGCTCGGCGCGGCGCAGGGTCAGCGTAACATTTGTGCCGCGTGGGCCGCGCACCAATGCCGCCACTTCGGTTGTGCTCAATTCGCCCACTTTTGTGCCGTTTACCGCCTCGATGATATCGCCCGGCAACACACCGCCTTTGCGGGCGGGTGAATTTTCAAATGTGCGCACAATCGAAATGGCATTGCTCTTCTTGTTCAGTGTTGCCCCGATCCCCTCAAATGTGCCGGTGATGTCATCTTCCATCAATTTGGCAAATTTAGGCTCAACATATGCAGTGTATTGGTCACCAAGGGCGTTCACCATGCCGCGAATCGCGCCATCGGTCAATATCGCATCGCTCGGAAAATCACCATACCACTGGGTTTTCAGCCGATCCACCACATTTTCGATCAAAGCTGTGTTCAATTTACCGGTGTTGGTCACGCCAGTCGAGGCGCTAGGCGTTGCGCCAATGGCGGGCAAACGGTTGACAAACGGCGACGCGCCGCCAAAAGCAAAGCCACGCTGCGAGGCAATCCCGACCGTCACCCCAATGACAAAGATCAGCGTTGACACCAAAAAGCCGGTCATTCCCAAAACGATATACTTCACCGCGTTACTTTTGCGTTTTGGCAACTCGGGCACAGGCAGAAATTCGTTATCCATCGTAAATTTTTACCTCCTATGATGAACCATTTAACAACATTAGCGCTTGGTCAAGTTGGCTATCAACGCCTTTGCTCATCTCATCTTTGTCGCGGGTCACTGTTTTGTCGGGCGTCAGCCCCACCCCGTCAATGGCGCGACGGCTTGGGGTGAACCATTTGGCAAAGGTGACATGCACCGACGAGCCATCGCTCAGATCAAATAACCACTGCATCGAGCCTTTGCCAAAGGTCTTTTCGCCCACCAATTTGGCCCGCCCACGATCTTGTAACGCGCCAGCCAAAATCTCAGATGCGCTCGCCGTGTTGGCATTGACCAACACCACCACCGGCACATTTGGATCGGTGACCAAACCGCCTTTCACCACCGGATAATTGCCTTCTTTGTCGCGGGTTTTCTCGATCAACACCAAGCCATCGCTTAAAAATTGGCTCGCCACCTCAACCGACTGATTGACCAAACCGCCGCCATTATTGCGCAAATCAATGACGTAGCCCTTCGCACCAGCGGCCTTCAATTCGCCAATCGCCTTCTTGGCTTCATTTGCAGTTGGCTCGGTAAATTGAAAAATCTGCACATAGCCGACCGGCATTTTCGATTTATTCGTATCGGTGATCATCCGCGCCTCAACGGATGGAATTTCAATCGTCTCGCGCACGATCACAAAATCAATCACCTTGTCGCCACCGCGCTTGATCGTAATTTTTACTTTTGTGCCCGGGTCACCGCGCACTTTATGCACCAATTCGTTTACATCATATTTATCGGGCACAAGCCAGTCATCCACCGCCACCAAAATATCGTTGGGTTGAATGCCAATGCGTTCGGCTGGTGTATTTTTGCGTGGAATCAGCGCAATCGCCCCGTCTGGGTTCGAGCTAAGATTGACACCAATGCCGCCAAATTTACCGCGATAACTATCCTTTTCTGCTTGTCGCGCTTTTGGCTCTAAGAATGTGGTGTATTTGTCGCCCAAAATACTCAACGCCCCGCGAATGGCGGCAGCATTGCGCTGCGTGTCATCGGGAACCGTGCCGACAAAGGTATCGCGCACTTTTGTCCATGCTTCATCCAGCAGCAAAGGCGATTTTTGGCCCGTATTTGGGTTGGGGGTTAAATGTGGCACGGGCACGCCAACCGTTGGGCTAACCAAACTTGGCGAGGCCGCATCTTTTGCCGCTGGTGTCACCGGAACCTGAATAATCGTATGACGCGGTGTGCCCCATTGGGCATTTGTAAACCACCCACCCGCAAATACAAACACGGTCCATGCTAGCCCTAACAGGAGAAAAGGTAATTTACGTAACATTTTTTTGATTTATGGTGCAGGTTGCAAAGTGGCAAAGTGGCAAAGTGGCAGGTTGAAAAGTTGCAACCTGCAACCTGCAACCTGCAACTTTGCAACCTGCAACTTTGCAACCTGCCATCATAAAGTTGTCGGCAAATCTATAAACAGCGTTTCGAGCTGATGTTGTTGCTCAATCAGCCGCGCCAACGCCTTCAAACCAACGGTTTCGCTGGCATAATGCCCAAAATACAGCACGTTGATTGGACGTTCGGCGACCGTTTGATACCACGAATGGCTGGTTTCGCCGGTAATGAGCGTATCTGCACCCGCCGCCAGCGCCTCGTCCACCATCGTCACGCCAAAACCGCTCAGCACCGCCACCCGCTTGCATGGCAGATTGGGCGCAGCTTGCACCAATTTGGGCGCACCAATATGCTGCCCCACCCGCTCGCTCAAGGTCGCCACATCCACCGCGCTTGGCAATTCGCCAATAAACGAGATCGGCTCGCCTTTATACATCCCCCAAGGCTGCACATGTGTCAGTCCGGCCATCCGCGCCAATTCGGCATTGTTGCCCACCTCAGCATGAGCATCGAGCGGCAAATGCGACGCGTATAGGCCACAACCACCCGAAATCAACGTTCGCACACGCTCAAAGTGTGCGCCCACAATTTGCAGATGCTCGGACCAAAATAAGCCATGATGCACGATCAGCAATTGCGCATCGGCGGCCACCGCCGCCTTAAACGCCGCCGCACAAGCATCAACCGCAAATGCCACCCGATTCACATCATCCGGGCCTTGCACTTGCAAACCATTATTTGACTTATCTTGAAAACGCCGAGGGTTAAGATACTGGTCTAGCCAAGTCGTAAGATTATTGCTTTGCATAGAAATGTGATGACTTTAATCACATCATTCTACTCAGCTTGGCTGTGAATTGGCTGATTTTTAACCGATTCATTGGCAAATTTGGCAACTATTTTACGTGCGGTTACAACGGCTTTAGGTGAATGCCGGTTGCCGATAGCCCGCGCTTCAAATAGGCGGCCCGTGCGGCTGCGCCGAGCGTATCGCTATGCAAACTAATGGTATCGGCTTTGAGTTTCAATTTGGTCTTGTCAACAGCATCTACATACCCATGCTTCAACACATTCAAAACCTGCTTCAACGACTGCGTGTTGTCATGAATCACGGCATCGCTATGCTCGCGTGAGCGTAATATGCCATCTATTTCATAGAGGCGGTCAGCAGACACCTCATGCGCCACCCGCAAACCATAATTTTCGCCAGCAGCAATCAATTGCGAATTCGATAGACCAATAAAAATTAGCTCACGGCTAAAGGCCGATACAGCCTTGGCAATTGCATTGGCGATTGCGGCATCTTTGGCCGCTATCAAATATAGAGCACCGTGCGCTTTCACATGCCGCAATTCGACCCCTTCGCCTTTGGCAATCGCATATAACGCGCCAATTTGCGCCAGCACAAAGCTATAAATTTCGTCCGGTTTCATCGGCAATACGCGCCGACCAAACCCTTGTAAATCGGGGTAACCCGGATGCGCCCCCACCGAAACATTGCATTGCTTTGCAAGGATCACCGTTTTACGCATGACATCGGCATCGCCCGCATGACCACCACAGGCCACATTGGCCGACGTAACATGGCGCAAAATCTCTGCATCATCCGCAAAATTCCAAATACCGTAGCTTTCTCCGCAATCCACATTTAGGTCTATGTTCATCATAATTAGAGGGGTAATAGCGTAGCAAAACCACATCGCAATGTGTTTCGCCGTTCATGTTTATATCAACTTAGAAAATATACTACATGCGTCAATGCTTTGATGCAAACAGTTTTTGGGCAAGCGCAAAAAAACCGCAGCCAGAGAATGATTTGCACTCTCTAACCGCGGTAGGTTTGCCTAAGCACTGCTGCTCAAAGGTATATATTAAGTCGGGGTGCCCGGATTTGAACCGGGGGCCCCTTGCACCCCATGCAAGTGCGCTACCAGGCTGCGCCACACCCCGACGACTTAATTTGTATGACCCCGATTTTAGCACACTCAAAAAGTTGCTTCGTAAGCCGGCTCGGCAAAAACAAGGCTGTTCAAAAGTCGCCTCGTCATTCCCGCGAACGCGGGAATCCACAACCCCACTGACACAATTTTACGAGTTTGTTGCGTTTTTGCTTGCAACG
>JAHBAL020000474.1 GCA_018500105.2 Anaerolineae bacterium | reverse complement strand
CAAAGGGATATTTTTCTCGATTCAACTTCGTGTTCTTTGTGTTCTTTGTGAGAGATTTTCTTGTTGCAAACCGACGAGCTTTGTTTTTATACAGCCTCTTAGTGAATGGTCACTGGCAAAAACACGGTTGTGCCAGCCAGCCGTGCCAAACCCGCCGCAATTTCTTCGGCGGTAAACGAGCAATGCCCATAGCGTTGCACCGGAATCGCCGACAGCAAATTGCCCTTGCCTGCGTTAGCCACTTTGGTTTGATACAAGGTCTGATGCGCAAACGGCACAATCGGGTCGCCAGTGGTGTGCATCACCACCAACGGGCGGGTCAGATTGCCGGTTGTCTGGTATTTGGCGTTAATTTCATTGGTGGCGGTGATGTCGGCGGTGTAACGCGCCACTTTTGCGTTTAAGTCGCTGTCGTTGGCCGAGCCTTTGTATTGCTTGTTGGCGTTGGTATAGGGCTGCCCGCCCAACTTGGCGGTGGCGTCGTTGGTGGCAAATACGCTATAAAAGAGCAAGCCGCCGATGGTGCTGGCAGTGCTGCTCAGCACGTTATTGGTGTCAATCGGCGCTTGGGTCACATCGAGCAATTGCTGGCGTTTGGCTGGCTGCAAAAACAACGTGGCAGCGATGGCATTTTGGCGGCTGCTGAAGCTATCAATTTCAGATTGCGGGATCGAGATCGCCGTGCCCGCGATGACGCCCGGGAAGAAATAATCGAACACCACGCGGAAATCGCCAAAATGATTGGTCTGCATCTGAAAATCGCCGATTGGCCCACACATGGCGAGGCCACCATCAAACACATCTGGGTGACGCTCAACCGACAAGGTCGTGATCAGCCCGCCTTCAGAAAAACCAACCATATACGTTTTGTCGGGCGTGCCTTGGCTGGCCTTAAAAATGCGCACCAGGTCTACTTCGTCGGCGATGCCTTGTTGCACCGCCAAGCCATTGACGCTATAGCTGGTTGCGGCAAAGGCATAGCCTTGATCGTTGAGGACTTTTGCCAATTGCTCGGTTTCGCTGGTCACCGCCAATGGCTGGTTATAGGCCACATAGCCATGCGCATACATGACCAGTTTTTTGTTCCACGTGCCTGCGGGCATACAAATGCGGTATTTTGCGCCGCTGCTTTGTGTGCCATCGGCGCAAGCGTGGGGAGATGCGGCAACAGCCGATGCGGCTTGCTCGCTGCCATGTGTTTGTGGCAGCGGCTCGTGCGCCGCTTGGGCTTGCGGCGACCATTGCCATGTGCTAACGACGAGGGCGAACACGAATAAAAAGCGAAGGAGTGCAGCCGTTTTTACTTGCAAAAATGTTGACATGTGATTCCTTTTTATGGGTTTATCTTGAGTCGCGAGCCAAGCAATAAGAATCACAAACACACACCCACTCTGATGAAAATATCAGGGGCATCATTCTCATCATTCGCTTGCCTAGCGACCTTGCAATAACGCAAGGAGAGGAGCGCAGTGTGCTACGCCTTTACCCTTAACGCTTTTGCATCCTCGCTTAATATTACAACATTGCCCTGAGGAATGCGTAAATAATAGGGCGTGACGGTTTAATGGCGCACACAAAAATAAATGCGCCACGCCTTGTGGGCGCGGCGCATTTATGCTTATATCAAAATTCCGCCTGTGTGAAGTTGGGCGAACGTCGAATAAAGCTCAAACCCAGCGGCTGCGCAGCAAATGCGCCGCCATCTTGGGGCGACGGTCACGGGTGAATACGCCTTTCAGGTTCATGCCACCCATGCGAATGATGCCTTGCGCGGTCTTAAAATCGGCAAAATTCCAGATATGCATACAGGCAATATAAGGATGCGCATCGGCAAAATCGAGGTGGAACTTGATCACTTCGACCTGATATTCTTCTGACCACATCTCAGGCGGCTGGGCGTGCATCCCCGCCACTGTGTCAGCACCAAACTCGCTGACGATGATGGGCTTGCCATACTGCGTGTGCAATGCCGTCATCTCAGCCGCAAACGCGGCCTGCGAGGGCGGCAATTGCCCGCCCATAGAATACCAACCATAATAGCGGTTGACACAAATAAAATCAACATTAGCAAACCATGCGCTGGGCGAAATCATCATGCCAGCGAACGTCACCGCACGACTAGGATCAAGTTCTTTTGCATGCGCGATCAAATTATCCAAAAACTGCGCCCCATTTTTAAAGGCTGGGCTATCGGGCGCGGGCGGGGCAAAAAATGAGCCAGCCACCGGCTCATTGGCGATGCTCCAAGCGATCACACATGGGTGATTTTTGTCGCGCTCGATCAGGGTTTCGGTGGCTTGCACACACAATTCGTAATGCCGTTTGACAATCGCCGGATCAAATTGAAAGGCCAACCCGACCGCTGGTGTTTCGTCAATAATCAACACGCCGTGCCGATCTGCCATTTGCATAGCTTCTTCGGAATAGGGGTAATGGGCGGTGCGATACGAATTGGCCCCGACCCAGCGTAATAAGTCGTAATCCTTGACCATGACCGGCAAATTTAGCCCGCGCCCGCTGCCAGCAAAATCCTCGTGTTTGCCAAAACCCTTCAGCGTAATCGGTTCGTCGTTCAAATACAGCCGGTCGCCCTTGACCGCAAAGGTGCGAATGCCGATATCCAGCGTATAGCTGTCGTGCTCGCCCAAGGTCACCCGTAGCGTGTATAAATGCGGATGCCCCGGCCCCCACAACTTAGCGTTGGGGATGCTTAGTGTGCCTTCGGCTTTACCATTTTGAAAATACAGAACACTGCTCACGCCGTCCACCGCAATTGTGCCCGCGCCGTTATAGTCGGCATTGGTTTGCACACTCACCTCAATTGTGCCGGTCACGCCGGTATTTTGGCGGGTGAATTGGGTATTGACGGTGATGTCGTGAATATGCACGGCTGGTAACCCCATTAGCCATACTTGCCGCTGCAAACCCGCATACGGAAAAAAGTCGTAACTGGTGAGCGGGTAACCACTTAACATGCTTGTGCCGCCGCCCATGCCCACCCCGCCGGGTGGCAAACGGTCTTGCCGCAAGGTGTTGTCTACGCAAATAGCGATGTGGTTGGGCGCGTCCCAACGCACGTGCGGGCTAATATCGAACCCAAATGGCAAATGACCGCCTTCGTGTGTGCCGACCTCGCTGCCATTCACCCACACCCGCGCAAAATAATTGGCCGAGCCAACGCGCACAAAAATGCGTTGTCCGCGCCAACCCTGTGGCAACCAAGCATCGGTGACATACCACGCCGCGTCGGTGTAATCACGCAGGCGCTCGTGCTGTTCGTTCCAACTGCCCGGCACCGCAATGCTTGATGGCGTGGGCAAGGCGTTATACCAAGCCTGTGCCACGCCAACATTGTGCGGGTCTTCCTGAAATTGCCACAAGCCCGATAAATCAAGCACATTGCGGTGTGAATTTTGTTGAGGGTAAAGTAGAGAAAACATTTTAAAAATTACGAATTACGAATTACGAATGTGGAATGATGAGTTATGAATGATGAATGATGAATGATGAATAGATGCACAGGGCAATTGATCTTGCTTCCCGCACACTCAATTCATAATTCATAATTCATAATTCATAATTCATAATCCATAATCCATAATTCGTAATTAAAACTACTCTTTCACCCCGCCGACCATGACGCCTTTGACAAAGTAGCGCTGGGCAAACGGGTAAACAAAGAGAATGGGCAGGGTCGCCACCATGATGATGGCATATTTGATGGTGGTAGCAATGGCTTCGACATCACCAGACGACGTGCCAGCGGTCATGTTTTGGGTGTCGTTGGCAATCAGGATTTGCCGCAAAATCAGTTGCAGCGGGAATAATTCGACATTACGAAAGTAAATTAACGCACTAAAGAAGGCGTTCCAATGCCCAACCGCGTAAAACAGCGTAATAACGGCAATGGATGGCAGCGACAACGGCACGATAACCTTGAACAAAATCGTAAAATCGTTTGCGCCATCCATCCGCGCCGCCTCCTCGAGCGACGGCGGCACGGCCTCGAATGCCGTGCGCAAGACCAGCAAGTTGAACGTGTTAATCAACCCCGGCACAATCACTGCCAAGGGGCTATCTACCCAATCAAGCGTTTTTGCCACCAACAAGAACGATGGAATAAGACCACCACTAAAAAACAAGGTGAATACGATCAGCAGCGAGATCGGGCGCTTCCACATCACATTTTGCCGCGACAAACAATATGCGCCCAAAATGGTCATGAGCATGTTGGCTGCCGTGCCAACGATGACATAAAACAGCGTATTGCGATAGCCAATGTAGATAAACGGGTTATCAAATACGGCTTTGTAGGCGGCGGTGGAGAAGCCAAGTGGCGCCCACAATACCCCCCGCCACGCCGCAATCTGGGCTGGGTCGCTAAGCGAAGCAAACGCCACATACAGCAAGGGGTAAAGTGTAATGGCAACCACCCCCAACAAAATCAGGGTGTTAACCACTTCAAAAATACGGTCAGCGGGGCTTTTACGAATAGACATAGGGTGAAAAAGTGCTAAGTGCTAAGTGCTAAGT
>JAHBAL020000062.1 GCA_018500105.2 Anaerolineae bacterium | reverse complement strand
AGATGTGTATAAGAGACAGCCACCACCACCACCAGATTTTGCACAAAAGCAAATCAACGAGGCTCAAGTGCAACTCACTGCGCCAAGCATCGCCGCGAGTGTGAACATTGTGCCGACAGGCGCGAGCGCATCTGTGCAAAAGACCTATGATGTTGCCTTGGTTGTGCAAAACACCTCACCAGCGGCGGCCCCAGCCGTGTTGGCGAGCTTGAACCTTCCCAGCAATTTGAATGTGGTTTCGGTGAAGTGGGAGAAAGAAGGTCAATATTATGTGGACGGGAACTTGCCGCGCACCTGTAGTTTTGATGGGCGCACCGCTTATTGTGGTATTGGGCAATTGTGGTCTGGCCTGAAGGCGACAATCACACTACGAGTCACTGCTGAGCCGGGAACTTATTCACTTGGCGTTAAGGTCGAAGATTTGTCTGCCTTATATGAAGTGACTACCAACAACCAAGCCACACTCTCCTTGAAGCTGAACTGAGCTGGTCGGCGCGGCTTTCACATTTCAGCCCATTGGCAGTTATTGCTGTCAATGGGCTTTTTTTGTGGCTGTTAAGGCTGTTCAAAAGTTGCCTCGTCATTCCCTCGAAAGAGGGAATCCATAACGCGACAGGCACAAATCGAGTGGGTTGCGTCATTTTTTTGTGGGTCTCGTTATGGATCTCCGCGTTCGCGGAGATGACGTATTAAGCGCAATGCAGATTTTTGAACAGCCAACTAGCCAACTCGCGCTTGCGCCTTTCCTCTGATTTCACCGATAATAGCGCCACATATGAAAAACACAGCATCAGAGGCGAACAATACGCCGCCTATCATCAACATAGATGCGATCATTCCCCGCGACATGGCGAAAAAGGCCGAGAGCATCGGCGTTGCCAAGGCCAACATGGGGCTGCAAACCACGCTGGCGCTCTCGGTCTTGGCCGGGGCGTTTATTTCGTTGGGTGCGATGTTCGCCACCACCATCACCACCGGTGCGGCTGGGGCAATGCCTTATGGCGTGACGCGCTTGCTCAGCGGTTTGGTGTTTTGCCTTGGCCTCATTTTGGTCGTCGTGGCCGGGGCCGAGCTATTCACCGGCAACAATTTGATTGTCATGGCATGGGCCGACGGGCAAGTAAGCACGGCGCAATTATTGCGCAATTGGCTTATTGTTTACCTAGGCAACTTCATCGGCGCATTGGCGACCGTCGTCATCATGTTCGCCAGCAAACAATACACCTTTGCCAATGGTGCAGTGGGCCTAAATGTCTTAAATATTGCCAACAGCAAAAGCACGCTCGAATTTACCCAAGCCCTGACGCTGGGCATTATGTGCAATGCCTTGGTGTGTTTGGCGGTGTGGCTGTGTTTTAGCGCCCGCACCACCACCGATAAAATCCTCGCCATCATTTTCCCCATTACCGCTTTTGTCGCTGCTGGGTTTGAGCATAGCATCGCCAATATGTATTTCATTCCGCTGGGTTTGCTGGTCAAAGCCGGTGCTGCCGATAGTTTTTGGAGCGCCATCGGCAAAAGCCCCGCCGATTTTGCCGGACTCACACTCGATCAATTTCTGCTCGGCAATTTGTTGCCCGTCACCATCGGCAATGTCATCGGCGGCGCATTGATGGTGGGCTTGGTATATTGGTTTATTTATATTCGCGGGGCCAAATGACATTCGACAACTTGTATCTTGAGCACGCACTGGCGGCGTTTGACAAACGCATTTACCTGAGCGCCATGCATGGCTCGCAGCATTGGGAATTGCGGCTCGATCTGGGTCACATCACCTACCTCGGCCCACACCAACAGCGCCAAACGTATTTGCTCGATGCCTTGGGCACGCAGTCAGACACTGAAGGCACATGGTTATGGGCATGGGCCAATCCTGATATGTTTCGTGGCGAGGCATTGCTACGCTCGGCCAATGCGCTTAGGCAATATGGGCAAACGCATGGCTTGCGCGAGTTTTGCGAGCCGACTTTGCCTATTACCCCCACCTTAACTGGTCAACGTATTGCCGCCGTTGCCAGCGGGTTGTGCCGCGCTGGCACACAGGTGCGCTGCGCTTATCCTCAAGGCTCGGCCTATTTTCTCATCCGCGATCCCAAATTTAAGCGCCCCGTGCAGCGCCCATTGGCCCGTATTGCCCGTATTTTGCCGATGTTTGCCTCAGATGAACGCCAATTGCACGCGCAAGATTATCAAAGTGCCTTCGAGCATTACCTGCGCTTTTATCGTCTGAAGGCCGATAGCGACGTTACGCCTCAAGGCCACCGCATTTATACGGTGCAACCCTCTGGGAGTGCGAATACGCTCATGGGCGAGGGCTTGCAACTCGGCGATGCCAAGCCGCTTGTGGTTGAATTTGACGCGGCGCGGCAATTTGTGCGGGTGGATTAAAATAATTCTATCAATAAGCCGCAAACAAAAGGCAGGCACGTATATCGTCTTGCGTTAGTTCAGGAAAATCATCTAAGATGTCATTTTCCGACATGCCTGAGGCCAACCAACCCAACACATCTGCAACCGAGATACGCATCGAGCGAATACAAGGTTGCCCGCCGCGTTTGCCGGGTTCGATGGTAATAATATGCCGAAAATCGAGCTTGGTCATGAGATTAGTATAGTATAGAATCCTTAAATTATCCTTCCATCCGTTGCGCCATTGCGCGACGTAGAATGGCATCGGTGAGGGGCGGCGAGATGGCCGCCAACCACCGGAGCGGGCGATAAAAACCCGGCACATACACCTCGCGTTTGGGCTTGCGAATGAGGCCACTGATGGCCTTGGCGACGACCTCCGGCCCCGGCATCGCCAGCGGCACTTCCGCCGTCATTTCTGTGCGAATATAGCCCGGCGACACCAGCGACACCGCGATGCCCATGCCGTGTATTTCGCGTCGCAGTGCATCGTTCCACGCCCGCAAGGCAAATTTGCTGGCGCAATATAAGCTAGAGGTGGGCGTGCTGATGTGGCTGGCGACCGATGCAATATTGATGATGCTGCCTTGTCCGCGTGCGATCATGCCCGGCATGACGGCCCGCGTGAGTTGCACCGGCGCGACAAAATTTGTGCCCATAATGTTGTCAATTTGTGCATCGGTAGCTTGCCATGCCTTGTGTGTCTCGCCCACACCGGCGTTGTTCACCAACACATCAATGCGGCCAAAGGTGTGAAGGGCCTGCGCCACCAAATGCTCAATTTGCGCCAAATCGCGCACATCGGTGGGGACAGCCAAGAGCGCGGCATCTGGCGTTTGCGCACGAATCTCGTCGCAAAGTTGTTGCAAACGCTCTGCCCGCCGCCCGGCCAGCACCACCGAATAGCCTTCGCTCGCCAATTGCTTGGCCGTTGCCGCGCCAATACCGCTGCTTGCGCCTGTGAGTAATACAATAGGAGAAGACATCTTTTGGGAAATGAGTGAATGGGTGAATGGGTGAATGAGTGAATGAGTGAATGAGTGAATGGGGATTAAATGCAATCACTCATTCAGTCATTCACTCATTCGCACATTCACTCATTTAACTGTCATAAGGTGCATGCCGTTGGGCATTTCGCCGACCGGCACTTCGATGAGGGCGGGGCCACCGGCGGCGATGGCCGACTTGATCGCGCCTTCGAGCGCGTCGGGCGTATGCACGCGTTCGGCGGGAATATGACACGCAGCGGCGACTTGTAGCCAATCGGGGTTGATCAAATCGCTGCCGAGGTTGCGGTTAAATTGCATTTTTTGCAGCCGTTTGACATTGCCATAGGCGCTGTCGTTAAACACCACGCCCACCACGCCCAGATTGTAGCGGTAGGCGGTGATCAATTCTTGCATGTTAAACCCAAATCCGCCGTCGCCGTTGATCGAGACCACCGCCTTGCCCGGATTGCCCGCCGCCGCGCCCAAGGCGGTGGCGTAGCCCGCGCCCAACGTGCCCTGATAGCCTTGGGTGAGGAAGGTGCGCGGCTGATAGACTGGATACGCTACCCGCGAAATATAGCCCACTTGTGTCATTTCGGTTACCAACACGCCGTCGTCGGGGATGGCGCGGCGCAGTGCCTGCAAAAAGGCGGCTTGCGGCTGAACTTCAGCCACTTGGGCCTCGGCAATGGCGCGTGCGTTCAGCACCTCGTCGCTGCGCGAGGGGCGCGGCGGCAAATCGTCCAATTCTGCGGTCAAGGCGGCTAAGCCCAATTTGGCGTCGGCAACAATAGTCGCGTCTACCTTGCGCGGGGCGGTAAATTCGCTTTCCTCGACATTTAGGTAAACATACTTTACATTCGGGTTGGCATGAACCGTAACCCCACCGCTTGCCATAAAACGGCTGCCGACAACCAATACCACATCGGCAGTGGCGAACACAGTTTTACCGGCTGTGAATGACAAGGCCAGTGGATGCCGATCTGAGATCGAGCCGCGTCCGTTGGTGCTGGTGACGACGGGCGCTTGCAGCAAGTCGGTCAATTGCGTCAATTCGGCGCTGGCATCGGCAGCTTGCACGCCGTAGCCCGCATAGATGATGGGGCGTTGGGCCGATTTGAGGATGGCGGCAGCGTTGGCGATTTCGCCCGCATCGGGGCGCGTTTGGCCTGCGCCGTCGTCACGCGGGTCAATCAGGGTAATGTCGTCGCTGGCCTGCAACCCATCGGGCGGGATCTCAATACC
>JAHBAL020000152.1 GCA_018500105.2 Anaerolineae bacterium | reverse complement strand
AGATGTGTATAAGAGACAGAATTGGGGCTGATCGTGGCGACCTTGCTCGGCATCGCGGCGGGGGTGTTGGTAGAAGCAAAATTTAAATAGCGCGCAAATCGTTTTCTTGCCACAAAACGCACAAAGACCACAAAAAAAGAAGGTTTTTTGTTGCGAAGCTTTGAGTTCTTTGTGCGCTTTGCGGTGAAATACGTGTTTTGCGCGTAATACGAGTTAAGACAATGACGTTATTTGCAATTATTTTAATTGGTCTCATCACGTTTGGCTATCGCTTGTCGTTCATCATGTTGATGGACAAATTGCATGTGTCGCCATTTTGGGCGCGAGCGCTGCGTTTTGTGCCCATCGCCGCACTCACCGCCATCATCACGCCAGAATTGCTCGTGCGCGATCAAACACTCGATATTTCGCTCGGCAATGTGCGTTTGTTGGCGGGGCTAATCGCCACTTTTGTGGCATGGCGCACCCGTAATCTTACCGCCACGCTCGTTATCGGCATGGTGGCGCTTTGGTTATTAATGTGGTTACAAAAATGAACTGGAATTCTCAATTTGCCACGCGTACTCAATACGCAAAACGCTCGGCAGTGCGTGAACTGCTCAAACTGACCGCGCAGCCCGACATGATCTCATTTGCCGGTGGCTTGCCTGCGCCAGAACTTTTTCCGGTGGAAAAGGTGAAAGAAGCCGCCGACCTTGTGCTGAGTGAATTTGGCCCGCAAGCCCTGCAATATGGCGAAACCGAAGGCATTGCGCCATTGCGCGACTGGGTGGCGGCAAAATTTTCGCGGGCGGGGCGGCTGACCGTGCGCCGCGAAAATGTGCTGATCGTGAGTGGGGCGCAGCAAGGGCTTGACTTGATTGGGCGGGTATTGCTCAACGAAGGCGACCCAGTCATCGTCGAGAACCCGACGTATTTGGCCTTGCTCGGCGCATGGCGGCCTTTGGGCGTGCGCTTTGTCGGTGTGCCATCCGACCAAAACGGCATGGTGGTTGATGCGCTTGAGCCATTGTTGCAACAGGGCGCGAAAATGATCTACTCGATTCCCACTTTTCAAAACCCACAGGGCACGACGCTCAGCCTCGAACGGCGGCTGCGATTGGCCGAATTGTTGCGCAAATATGGGATTGGGTTGCTCGAAGACAACCCGTATGGCGAATTGCGTTATAGCGGCGAGGCGCTGCCGCATGTGTTCGAGCTTGACGCGCAAAGCGATGCCGATGGGCGACTGCGCAGCCATGTCATTTATAGTGGCACATTCTCGAAAGTGCTGACGCCGGGCTTGCGCATCGGCTGGGTGGTGGCGGATGAGGCGGTGATTGACAAACTGGTGATGTTTAAACAAGGCACAGATTTGCACACCAGCACCCTCAACCAATACGTTACCTACACTTTGGCGCGTGATGGTGTGATCGAGCAGCAATTGCCGCGTTTGCAGGCGGCGTATTGTCAGCGGCGCGATATCATGTTGGCGGCGCTGGCGCGGCATTTTCCGGCGGGGGTGACGTGGACGCAGCCCGACGGTGGCTTATTTTTGATGGTGACGCTACCGGCGCACCTCAATGCTGCCGATGTGCTGCAAGCGGCCATTGCCCAAAAAGTAGCGTTTGTGCCGGGCGAAGATTTTCACTTGACGGGCGGGCAAAATACTTTTCGCCTCAATTTTTCAAACGCGCAACCCGAACGCATTGAACGCGGAATCGAGATTCTGGGGCAAGTGTTGAACCAGTTAAGTTAGCGGTCACTCTGTGGGCGATGTAAGGCACGGCGTGTCGTGCCTTACACCGTCCATATCATCACATTAGGACTTACGCGCATTAAAAACATTTCACCACAAAGAACACAAAGAACACAAAACTCACAAAGAAAAGAAAGGTTTACAAATGCAAATCTTTGAGTTCTTTGTGCGCTTTGTGGTGAAAATCAAACTTTCGCGCAAGTCCTAATATGACAAATTAATCAGAGGCTAATAGCTGATTTTAAGTTTGGCGTCAATTAATTCTTTGGGGATGCCATACTCAAGGAGCTTTTCGACCAACTCGGTGATTGATTTTTGACCTAAATTGCGCTTTTTGTCCAAATTGTGCAAATCGTCAACCACTTCACCCACAAACGCCAACCCACTGCGCTTGAGCGCATTAAACACCCGCACGCTGAGATTGAGATTTTCGATTGGGTGTTTGTGCCAGTCGGCATGTTTTGGCTCTTCTTCGATGACAGGTTGTGGCGGTACTACGCTGGTAGATACGCCGCGCACCAAACCGAGGTGTAGCATGAGCAAATGGGCGGCTTGGCTGAGTGCATCGTTGGGTCGCAATGTGCCATCGGTCCAAATTTCGAGAATGAGCCGATCATAGTTGGTCATTTGCCCGACCCGCGCCGACTCCACCTCAAAATTCACCCGCCGAATCGGGCTGTAAATGGCATCGAGCGGCAACTCGCCCAACGACAACCCTAAGCGCTTTTCGGCAGGCGAATAACCGCGCCCGCGCTCGACCGCAAATTCGATTGATAAATTGGCTTTGGCTGAATCGGTGGTGAACAAATACAGGTCTGGGTTGACGATCTCAAGCTCTGGCGGGGTTTCGATATCGCCCGCCGTCACCGTGCCTTCGCCGCGCACGTGCAAACGCATCCGCATCGGAATATCGCCCTGCATTTTTAGGCGGATTTGCTTGAGATTGAGCATGACCTGCATCACATCTTCTTTGACAAACGGGATATCAGAAAATTCATGATGCACATCGCTAATTCGCACTGAAACAATGGCCGCACCTTCGAGCGAGCTGATGAGCACGCGGCGCAGTGAATTGCCCATTGTTGCGCCATAACCTTGCTCCATTGGGCTAATAATAAAACGCCCGTAATCGCGGGTGGTCAAGACGCTTTCAATTTTTGGAAAAACAAAGCCAGTTAGGCCGACTATGCCAAATTGACTGGCTTGAGATGAACCAAATTGCTCGTTTGCTTGTGCTAACATGTCTCCCCTTACGTTATCAATCATATCAAAACGGTTTTTGCGTAAAAACAGAAAAATAAAAACACCGAGTCAAAAAGCGGCGGCTTTTAGTTCACTCGGTGTCTGTTTGTCAAATCTAATTCGCTGTCCCATTTTGAGCCAAAATTTTGCAGCTAATTATAAGGGAATAAATTTTTAACTTTGGCAAGGTCTCATGCAAAAGTTTAATGATGTGAATAGGGCGAATGTCGGAATTTTAGCTAAGCCAATTGCAGCACATATTCGTCGGGCGCTTCTGCGCTCGCCATAGCGTTATCGGGCGCTAGAACGGTGGCGACAATCTTAAACCCACATTTTTGCAATACCCGCAACGAAGCCACATTGTGCCTCACCACCATCGCCATCAACGGGCGTTCGGTGACCTGCTGCAATAATATCGCCAAAGCACGGGTGGCGATGCCGCGCCCCCAATACGCTTTGCCCAGCCAATAGCCAACCTCTTTGTGTCCCTGCCATTCAAAACACGCAATATTGCCCGCAATCTCGCCATCCGCCACAATACAGCGCGTCACATTTTCATTGTCGGCCAAAATTTTAGCCCAATGCTGCATAAATGTCTTGCGGTCACGCGATGGAAAAGCGGCCATTGCCACTGCCTCTGGGTCGAGTTGCTGCTCATAAAAGATCGGCAAATCGGCAGGCTGTACCGGACGCAGAAAAACAGATGCGCTCATATCCCTATTCTACTGGCCAGGGCGCACCTCGCAAAAACTGCTACAATATTGCAAAGAATGCGGCACATGGCATTTGTCAATCGGTTAATACACTTATGGGTCGCCCTGTTACTGGGGTTGGCCCCGTTTTTGTGTATCGCTTATTGTCACGCCAAGCACACGTTTGAGGTGCATTACGCCGTTGCACATATGCAGCATCAGATCGAGCATCATGAGGAAGCGAATGCACCGACCGAAGCACAGGCTCATTTTCCGTTGCAAGATCTGACGCGAATGATGACAACGCTGATCGAAACCTTGCCCCCTCTTTTTATGTTGATCATTGGGTTGTGTTTGTTGGCGCTAATCTGGCCTTCTCACCTGACCTATGCTTCATTTTGTCCGACTGTCATTTCGCCGCCGCCACGATTGCTGGGTGTCTATGATTAACTGCTTCGCCACCCCAAGTGGGTGAAAAGTCGCCTAATTTTTTGTTGTCAACAGCAGGTTAGGCAATTATTCATATAAAACAAATACCCCATCAATTATGCAAACAAAAATTTTTGCAGCCGCCTCGGTTTTGGCGGTTGCTTTGGTTGGCTGCGCCCCAGCAGTCGCCCCCGAAGAATCCTTTTCTGTCAAATTTGCCCTCAAAGCCAATAACGAAGACATTGTGTGTGGCAAAGAATACGCCAACTTAGGCGCAAAGCAAAGCAAAGCCCAAATTATTGACGCTCGCTTTTACGTGTCGAATGTGCGTTTGGTGACGGCCCAAGGCCAAGAAGTGCCGCTTAAGCTCGACCAAGACCAAAAATGGCAATACGACAACGTCGCCTTGCTCGACTTTGAGAATGGCACAGGCTTGTGCCGCGATTCTGGCACGGCTGACCTGCGCGACATCGTGGTCGGCAAAGCGCCAGCCGGCAAATATACTGGCGTTAATTTTGACCTTGGTGTGCCGTTTAAACTCAACCATGCCGACGTCACCAAAGCGCCATCCCCACTCAATGTGCAGGCCATGTGGTGGAACTGGCAAGGTGGCTATAAGTTTGTGCGTATTGACTTGCGCACCGACAGCGCCGCCCCCGACAACACATGGCTCATTCACCTCGGCAGCACAGGCTGTGGCGGGGCAATGGGCGGCGGTCATGATATGAGTGCCGACACGAGCAAACCCCCGGCCATGCCTTGCAAAAACTCAAATCTTGCTGGGGTTTCGCTCAAAGAATTTGACCCAAAGACGAGTGTCGTGGTTGCTGACCTTGGGGGCTTGCTCAAAAATGTCAATGTGCGCGAAAGCACGCCCAAGCCACCCGGCTGTATGAGCGGGCCAGACGACCCCGATTGCGCTAACCTGTTGCCAAATTTCGGTTTGGGATCTGGGCAAACGCTATTCCGCGTTGACAAAGCCAAATAACGACCAATTTGCATTGGTCGTCATCTATCAAATGGCACAGGCCGCCTAACAAGGCGATTTCGCAAGCGATGGGCAGCCTGTGCATCTGCGCGATGTTTAATCGAGTCGTTTCTTACACTGCCGCTGGGTTAATGACAGTGACGGCAGTTTGGCATTTGGTCATTGCGCCAACGCACTATGCCGATTTGCCGCCGCATGGCTTGTTTTTTGGCGCATTGGGTGTGGCGCAATTTGCGCTGGCGATGGTGTTGCTCGACCGGCTTATATTGCGCATTGCGGCGGGGCGTGGTCTTTTGGCGGCTGGCATGGTGCTGTCGGGTGGGGCAGTGGTGGCATGGCTATATAGTCGCTGGGCAGCGCCCCCGTTTGGCGCACCGCTCGATGTCAACGCGCCCGAAACATTTGTGCGGCAGGGGCTGGCGTGGCTGGCGTTTGCTTGCTTTATTTCGCTCGAAGTGGCGCGTGTCAAGCCCTTGCTTATCTACAGACCCGTTGCTGCGCCGTTGGTGATGGCGGGCGTCATCGCGCTTATTTCGGGCACAGCCATGTGGGTGAGCGGGCGTATTTCAGAGCGTTATGTCGCCCAAGGGGGTTGGCCGGCGCTGTTGGCCTCTACACATAATCACAGCACGCATGATCATAGCCTCGACGCGGCGATTGTGGCGCAAGTGAACGCCGCCGCCCAAGCTAAGAATAGCGCTTATCCTTGGAATTTGCCAGCCAATTTTCCGCCGCCAGCCGTGCCAGACGACAACCCAATGACGCCTGAAAAGGTTGAATTGGGGCGACATTTGTTTTACGATGTGCGTTTGTCGGGCAATGGCACACAGTCGTGCGGCTCTTGTCACATTCAAAAACTGGCTTTTAGCGACGGCAAAACCGTCGGTATTGGCTCCACAGGCCAAGCCCATTCACGCAACCCGATGGCGCTGGTGAATGTGGCCTATAACGCCAGCCAAACTTGGGCCAACCCGATCATCACCACACTCGAAGGGCAAGCCTTGTTGCCCATGTTTGGCGAAAGCCCGGTTGAATTGGGCATTACCGGGCGCGAAAATGAAGTTTTGGCGCGTTTCCGTGATGACCCGTTGTATCAACAGTTGTTTAAAGCAGCTTATCCAGATGCCCCACAACCCACATGGCGCACTATCGCGCAGGCCATCGCCAGTTTTCAACGCACGCTCATCAGCGCCAATTCACGCTTTGACCAATTTGTGCGTGGCAATGTGACTGCCTTGAGCGAAAAAGAGAAAATTGGCGCGGCTTTGTTCTTTGGCGAAGATCTCGAATGTCATCACTGCCATACAGGGTTCAACTTTAGCCAAGCCACCATGCACAGCGGCAGCACCTTTATCGAGCGCCCGTTTTTTAACACCGGTCTATACGATCTCGATGGCAAAGGCGCTTACCCGCCCGACAATCGCGGTATCTACGAAATCACGCTCGACCCTAATGACATGGGCAAATTTCGTCCGCCAACCTTGCGCAATATCGCGCTTACCGCGCCGTATATGCACGATGGCAGCATGAAAACCCTCAACGATGTGATTCGGTTTTATGAGCGCGGCGGACATGAAACCAAGAGCGGTCCCAACGCTGGCGATGGGCGATTAAACCCGTTTAAAAATGGATTGGTTTCTGGCTTTCGCATCACCGATGACGAACGTGATGCGTTAATTTCCTTTTTAAATGCCCTCACCGACGAGCAATTTGTTAGTGACCCTCGTTTTAGTGATCCTTTTAGCAATATTTTTACAAAATAATAGGACTTGCGCCCATTAAAAACATTTCACCACAAAAAACACAAAGTGCACAAGAAAAGAAATATTTTACCGATGCACACCTTTGAGTCCTTTGTGCGCTTTGTGGTGAAAATAAAACTTTGCGTAAGTCCTAAATAAAATCAAATGTGGATACTTTGGCTGGAAACGTTTAGCCGTATCGGGTTGTATTTCTCAACCGCGATGTGGGCCGGGCTGCCATTTGCGTGGTTTGTCATTGCCCAACACAAAAGCGACCCATTGGCTGTGGTGCAAGACACGGCCCATTTGCAAAAATGGGTGCGCAACGCTGCTGTTTTTGCTGCTATTGCCGCGACCACATTATTTGCAGCCCAAATGCTTGGGGTTGGCCCCGAAAATATCTCCATACCGTTGGTGCAATGGTTTGTGTTTGAAAGTGAATTGGGCTGGACATGGGGCGGGCGCGTGCTTGTGGCCGGGCTGGCTTGGGTGGTTTTGCACAAATCGCCAGCGCAGCATTGGTGGTGGATTGCTAGCCTGACCGGATTGCTTATGCAAATTAGCATCAGCCTAAACGGGCACACTGCCGCCCACTCACCCGGCCCCGATGTGCTCATTGCGCTTGGGCATTTGATCGGCAGCGCATTGTGGGCGGGGGGGTTGGTATTGCTGTCCACCCATTTGCCGCAATGGTGCTATGTCACCGACCGGCATCGGCCTGCACTCGCCATTGTGCAGCATACCACGCAACGCTTTGGCTTGATTGGCATCGCCGGGGTTGGCTTGCTCGTCGCCAGTGGCCTGAGCTTGACCGCCTTGCACTTGCCTAACCTCAGCCAGTTGAACCAAACGCAATATGGCGGAACCTTAACGTTCAAAGTCGTTTTAGCGTTTGGGGCCATGATCTTAGGCGCAATCCATTGGCTGATCGTGCCCTATTTTTTAAAAACCAGCTCACACATCAAACAATTTATGCTCAGCATTCAGATCGAAACGATCATTGTTTTATGTGCCTTGTTCTTAGCGGGACGTCTCACTTCGTTATCGCCGGGGCACGTCGCCCACGACACAACAGACCTCAGCATCACTAGCACTGCGCTAAAAATTGCGGCAGGCATTATTCTCATCGGTGGCATTGGCGCATTGGTCTGGCAACTGGACAAATGTGAATCAAATTCATGAAAACGTTTAGACAATCATCATTTTTGGCATTTTTAACCCTCATGGGTTTATGGGTGCTTAGCTTTCGCCCGTCGTTGGTATTGGCCCATGCCGAACCGGTTTATCTTAGCCCGGCAGCCAATGCAATACTAAATAGCCCCCCAACCGAGGTGCGAATTGTTTTTAGTGAAAAGATTCTCGCGGCGACGACGATCAAAGTGCTGAACAGTAATAAGCAGCAAGTTGATGTTAAAAATGGCAAAATTGACCCCAATGATGCCCGCTCGCAAACGTATGTGCTGGGTCTTCCGGTGTTAGAGAATGGGGTTTATACCGTCGAATGGCGTAGCTTGGCGGCTGATGGGCATACCGAATCTGGCAAGTTTTCCTTTACACTCAAGCTCGCGCCTACGGCATTACCGCCCACTTCAGCGCCGCCCCCTCCAACCGCTGCGCCAATTTCGCCTGCGCCAACCACGAATGCGCCCAGCGTAACGGCTTTGCCGAGTGCCGTGCCAGCGCTGGCAACGCCCAGCCCAATGCCCACCGTGACTGTATTGCCCACCTCGGCGGTGACGCCGGCCCCGGCCCCGCGCCGAGAAGCAAGCCCCACCCC
>JAHBAL020000196.1 GCA_018500105.2 Anaerolineae bacterium | reverse complement strand
GCGAACGGATTCGGTGTGCCCACTCAGGCTGCGCACTTTGCGCCCGCTGCTCGCCTCCCACACTTTCACCGTATTATCCGCTCCGTAATCGGAGCCGCTGCCGCTGGCGATGAACTTGCCATCTGGGCTATAGGCCACACTGTAAACGTATGATGTGTGCCCACTCAGGCTGCGCACTTCGCGCCCGCTGCTCGCCTCCCACACTTTCACTGTCTCATCCCAACTGCCACTGACGATGAACTTGCCATCTGGGCTATAGGCCACACTGGTAACGGATTCGGTGTGCCCACTCAGGCTGCTCACTTCGCGCCCGCTGCTCGCCTCCCACACTTTCACCGGATTATCCACTCCGTAACCGGAGCCGCTGCCACTGGCGATGAACTGGCCATCTGGGCTATAGGCAATGCAGCTTATGGGAGATGACGACGGACAAAATGCGCGTGGGCGGCCTTCGAGATCATAAATATAAATGCCAAGCGAGGACGCCACCGCAAGCCATTCCCCATCTGGCGAAATGGCAACCTGGTTGACTGTGCCTTTACCAATGTGCCTCAAGCGGCCATTGGTAACCGCCACATTCACATCATGCTCAGTGAGGATGGGCAGGGTATAGGCGGGTTGAATGAGCGTTTTTTGGGGGGTGACAGGGGTTTCTATTTTGCCGGTGCCAAACAAACTCGCCAGCCAGCCGCGTGGCTTGTCGCGTTCGGCCCTTAGGTCGGCTTGGGTTTGCCCAAGCTGGGCAGAGAGTTGGGCAATCTGGTGGTTGGCGGCTGCCGCGCGGGCCTGTGCCTCTGTCGCGGCACGTTCGCTTTGTTGCTGTGCGGCTTGCAGTTGTTCTTTTGCATCATCCAGCGCCTTTTCTAGGGCGGCGATGCGCTGCTTGGCGGTTTGTTCGCGCTCGGTGGCGGTTGCGGCCTCGCGTTTTGCAGCGGTTTGGGTGGCAAGCACTTGCTTTTGGGCATCATCCAGCGCCTTTTCCAGGGCGGCGATGCGCTGCTTGGCGGCTTGGGTATGTTGGTCTAGTTTGCGTTGCCATGCTTGGTCACGCTGTTGGGCGGCGGCTTCGGCTTGTGCCGCTGCGGCGGCTTTGGCCGCGGCAACGGCCTCGCGGGCCGGGCGCTCAGCCAGCCACGCCAATTGGCTGGCCAGCGCGACAATGGGCAAGCGTTGGCTGGGGTCTTGGTGCAGGGCTTGGGCGAGGGTGTGGCGCAGGTCGGCATCGGCAATCTCCCGCAGATCAGGGCCAGCCTTGTGCCGCTCGTAAATGGCGATGGTGTGGGTTTTGCCGCCGCTGTCGGCGCCAAACAAACTGCGCCCGGTCAGCATTTCATAGGTCACACACGCCAAGGCATAGGTATCGGCGGCTGGGCTTGCCACGCCGGCGTCGTTGCCCAAGCCCCATACTTCTGGCGCAATATAGGCCGGTGTGCCCCCCCGGCCACCGCTGGTGAGATCGGTAAAAGACCGTTCGGCAGAATGGGTCACCAACATTTTCACCAACCCAAAATCGGTCAAGATGGCGCGGGCGCTGGCTGAATTTGCGCTGCCGCTTGGCGATTCGATCAAAATATTCGACGGTTTGACATCTCGATGCACAAAGCCTTGTTGATGGGCATAATTCAAGGCGTCGGCCAATTGCCCCACCCATGTGCTGACCTGTGGCAAAGCCAGCGCTTGCATCGGTTTGCCATCTGGCTGCAGATACGCACTCAGCGTCACCCCCGCCACATAGCGCATGGCAAGGTAATAGCTGCCTTCTGTTTCCCCCATTTCAAACAGGTCCACAATATTGGGGTGAACCAACAGCGCGGCGGCTTGGGCCTCGCGCATAAAGCGCTTTACCATGTCTGGGTCGGCACAATACATTGCCTTTAGCACCTTGAGCGCCACAAAGCGTTTTAGGCGCGTGTCTTGCGCTTGGTAAACCGTGCCAAATTGCCCGCTGCCGAGCCGTTTGTGCAAAAGGTAAGGGCCACAAGAGCCGAGATCGGATGAGGTGTTCATATTGCTGGCGAGGCTATTTTACCCGCTCGAATCCACCGCGCCGCCGCACCACCTCGAGAAACCCCGGCAGGGTGCGCCCGCGCAGATGGCGCAGCGCCTGCCGATACCCCTCGCCATAGATCGGGTGTGGGTTATGGGCAAGCTGACCAAGCCGCAATTTGGCCAAGGGCGTGTTTTGCTGTTGCAGCCATTGTGCGGCCCACAATTCGCAAATACCTTCTTCGACCTGCAATGGCAAGGCCGGAAAATGATGCAAAAACAACCACGCATGACCGATCTCATGTGCCATTAACATGGCGGTATGTTCACGGTGCAACCCATTGAGCACATAAATATAGCCAACCCCGCGTCGCCCATCAGGATGGGTCACCGATTGGGTCAACCCATCAAACACCAGGTGGCCTGCCCCATACTGCTGCATATTATATTGGGCGGCCAATTGGGCCAAGTGTTGGCGTGTGCTGAGCTTGGGCTGAATTTCTGGGTGATGAATATCGAGGCCGATCTTGGCCAGCCCCAAGCGCACGACTTGTAATAGCGCTCGCGCCTGCGTTTCGTTGTCTATGGCTTGGGCGCGGCAGTGCTGGCACATCCAGCGTCCATCGTCATATTGCACCCCGCCGTTGGTGAGGGGGCGGCAAATCGGGCGCTGACAGCTATAACATTGGGGCAATGTATCGAGGTGGGTAGCGCAATAGCTTTGGCCAAAAACATGGGTAATAAATGGCTTTCTAAGCGTCTCGCCACACACGGCACAAGAAATGCGGGGATTCATGCCCAATAAGTATATACTCATATGTCAATTATTCATATGACCAATCTCCTCGATTTTGCCGAATTACGCAGCACCTATTTGCGACTAAGCCATCAACGCAAACGGGTAAACGATAAACTGAGCACTTTGCTCAAACAACGCAACGAATGGATGCAAAAAGGCAGCACAAGCGGCTCGAATCGTTTGCAGGCGGTCTATGCTCGCAAAATCCTTGAGCTAGATCAACAGACCAAGCATTTAAATGGGCAAGCCCATGTCATTCAAATGCAACAGCGAATTGTGGCGCAATTGCTGTATGCCCGTGAAAATCATGATCCGCTCACGGATGGTGCATTGGGCAAAGTGAATTGGGTGGCGTTGCTGCGCGAGGTGCAATTGGCCCAAGTGAGCTTAAGCACGCAGGTCGAGCAACTTGACCAAGTGTTAAGGGTCTTGGGCGACACCGCCCCGATTGCAACTAGCCCGCACCCCCAGCCTGCGCCCGTAGCCACCCCTGCCGCCCCATTGCCTCGGGTAACGCATGTGCCCGACGGCGATGGGCTAGCGTTGGAGGATGGCACACGGGTGCGTTATATCGGCATTGATGCGCCCGAAATGAGCGGCAGCGATGGCAAACCCGAAGCCTTGGCATTGGAAGCCCGTGAACTAAACCGCCAGTTGGTTGTGGGCAAACGGGTGCGCTTGGTCAAAGATACCAGCGATACCGACCGATATGGACGTTTGTTGCGCTATGTTTATATTCAAAATGAGGGCGAGGGTGCACCCAGCAAACTGGCTGCGACCGCTAACCCCAACAATGAACATTTTGTCAACGCCGAAATGTTATTGTCGGGGTTGGCAATGTCGTTTTGTGTGCCGCCGAATGAAAAGCTGGCCGAGGAATTTGTGCGGCTCGAAGGTGTGGCGCGTCGCTACAAACGTGGCTTATGGCAACATGGCTATGTGTAAACCGCAGCGCAAAAAGACTTTTTGCATGATAATACGCACTATGTAAGTGGTGTCACATGGCGACAGATATTGTTTTCGATAAATACGTTATTGATAAAGAACCCATCGGTGAAGGCGCATTTGGCATCGTGTATCGTGCCACCGACACAAAATTGAAGGTAGCACGCGCACTGAAGTTTTTGCATCCAATGCTTGCGCACAATGCCAAAGCCGTAAGCAACTTTGTGCGTGAAGCCCAGCACGTTGCAAAATTAGCCCACCCAAATATCATTACCGTTCATGATGTTGTTCAAGATGAAGATCGCTATGCGATTGTAATGAGTTTGGCTGCGGGTGGCTCGTTGGCGCAACACATAGCAAAAGATGGCCCAATACCCCCGCCACAGACCTTGGCAATATTGAGGCAGGTGGTGGCTGGGCTGAGTTATGCACACCAACAAGGTTGTATTCACTGCGATATCAAGCCCCAAAATATCCTATTCGATAGCGAAGGCAACGTCTTGTTGTCCGATTTTGGCTTGGCAAAACTGCAATCTGAGCAAGTATCAAGCAGTGCTAAGCTAGATAGCCCTAGCGAAAATCCTTTTCGTGGGACTTATTCCTACATCGCACCCGAAATTTGGGATGGCGCAACCCCGTCAAGACAAACTGATAGCTATGCTTTGGCTTGCACGGTGTATGAAATGTTGGTTGGGCGCGTGCTTTTTCAAGGCAGCACGCCAATGGCGATCTTGAGGCAACACGCCAAAGGGCCTGAGTTAGCGGCGATTGCCAATACAAATATTCGCGCAGTATTGATGCAGGCCTTGGACGCAAACCCAGCGCGGCGTATTCTGCCAAAACAATTATTAGATGAATTCGAGCAAGCCACACTCGCTACTACACTCCCCCACAAAATAGGCAAGCGCACAACGCCCATTTTGTGGATTGGCTTAGGCGCGATTGGGCTTGTCGCTGGCGCGACGTTTATGATCTCTCAGATGGCACAAACACCCACCTCACTTTTTGCCATCCCCCCTAAACCAACAGCAACGGTGACAGTTTACCCTACGCAACTACCCACCGAAACCCCCAAACCCACATTCACAGCAACACTTCGCCCTACATTGCTGCCCACAGACACCCCTAAGCCAAGCGCCACCCCAAGACCGACTTCTATACCTATACCAGCGCCGTTACGGGATATCCCAATCAAAATTAACGATCGAACCGACTTAAGCATAGAAGAAATATTACCCAATTTTGTTGGAGGGGATTTTGCGCGTAATGGGGTTCGGTTCAACATTCCGGCTGGTGGAAACAACCGTTTTGCCACACAATGTCCCAATACACCGAATCGCCCGGCTTCTATCACTATCGCCAATTTAAGCAATAATGGCATTCAAGAAGTCGAACAAATATTTATTATCATTAATGCAGGCTGGACAACGTATTCAAAATATAAAGAAACCATTGGATATGTCACGCTTAGTTTTGCAAATGGCACGCGCTGGTCACACAACTTAGTGCTAGGTGAAAACATCCGCGAATGGTTGATTGGTGCGCCCAACACGGTGAATAGCGTCAGCAGCCCAAACTCATCGCCAATCCTGATATCCCGCGACCCGCAGGGTATACCTGCTGTATTAGATATGCTACGGCTTGATATTCCCTTGGCTTACCGAAAAGAAACATTAAAGCAAATTTCTGTGATTGATGCGACATCAGGTTCGTGTATATTCTTTGCTGGTATCACAGTCCGCGCCAGAGACTAACAAAAATTTTTGTACACGAGGCCAATGTCGTAAAACCGGCAGATCAACCTTGCTGGGCAAAACGCTCATATTTTGCCAACTCACTGGCTAGCACCGACGGGCGCACCTTGGCGAGCACTGCTTCAAAATCGGCCATCAACACTTGCCGCTTCACACCGGTTTGCACCGATTCGATGAAAGGCAGAGCACACGCTTTGGCACAAATATTAACAATATCGGCCCCGCTATAGCCTGCCAGCGCTTCGGTCAGCGCCGCCATCTCTACGGTCGGCGCAATGGGGCGCTCGCGCAGGCTTAGCTCAATTAGCCGCCGCCGTGCTACGGTATCGGGCAACGGCACATACACTTTTTCATCAAACCGCCCGGGCCGCATCACGGCAGGATCGAGCGACCAAGGCTCGTTGGTGGCTCCGATAAACATTAAGGCCGAGCTGCCTGCCTTGCTCGTGCCGAATCCTTCAAGCTCTTGCAAAATTTGTGGCACCACCCGTTGCATGATCGTGCTGCCACTCTCGCGGCGCTTGGGAACCAACGCTTCAACTTCGTCAATAAAAATCACCGCACGTGGGGATTGACGCGCTGTTTCAAATAATAATTGAATGTTTTGTTCGGCCTCGCCCACCCATTTACTCATAATCTCGGACGGTTTGACCGCAAAAAAAACCGCGTCTACCTCACCTGCAATGGCCCGCGCGATCATGGTTTTGCCGGTACCGGGCGGCCCATACATCAACAACCCGCCGCCCGCACGCACGCCATATTTACGCGCCTCGTCGGGATGGGTGAACGGGTAAATCAGACGCAAGCGAATTTGTTCTTTGACCTCATCTAGCCCGGCCACATCGTCGAAGCGCTGTTTGGGTCGCTCGGTCACCAGCCAATCGGCGGCTGGCTTATCCTCATCATTGACTTTTTGCGCTGGGCCTTGGCGCATTGGTGGCGATGTTTTGGCTGGGGCCGGGCTGGGCAAATGCTCCGCCGAGTTTGGCAGCGCCTTGGCTCGACGCACCAAATCTTGCGCTTGCGTTAAGCGCTGGCGTTTGTGCATGGCATCGCCTTGCTCGGCAGCTTGCAATAACAACTCTGAGGCTCGCAAATAGGCTGTTCGCGCCGCTCGATAATCGCGCCGCCGCTCGGCGCTGCTGGCTTGTTCGAGCATGCGCAAGGCATCGGCGTTTAGGAAATCGGCAGAATCATTTGACATGGTGGGTTATTTCAAACGTTGAATTTCTGCCAGCAAGCGTTGAATTTCTTTGTCGGTGGGGTCGTCTTTGCTACGCTTGCTTTGGTCTAGCTCGTGCTGCAAGGTGTGTTGCATTTCGGCCAAGCGGTCACTGTTTAGTTCGGTGCTGTCTAGGGTGTCTGCCGCCAAATCCATAATCACGTCCATCCGATCAGACAATGATTCGGCACGGGCCAAGGTGTCTTCGACATCGCGCTGCATGGCAGCGATATTTTTCGGGTCGGCTAACCCCATGATAGACCCAGTTAGGCCTTTGAGCGCATCCAAAAATTCAACATTTTGTCTCGACTGTTCCAGTTGGGCCTCAAGCGCATCGAGCGAGAGCAAATAACGTTGTTTTTTGGCGATATCATCTTGCAGCGCCAAATAACGATTGCCCAATTGTTTAAATTGGCGTTCATCGCCGAGCGTCAGCGCCCGTTTGGCAAGTTCGTGCAAGCGTTGTAGCAAATCTTGTTGTTTGGCAACCAAACGCAAAATATTGCGTTTGCCCATTTTTAGTTTGGCGCTGCGTTCGACATCTCGTTGCTGTTTAGATTTGAAAAAGTCGAGCATATTTATTCCCCTTTGCGCCACGCCTCAAAGCGTTTTAAGTCGGTTGCCGTTGTTTCGGGCGATACATTATTCAGGGCATGATCAAAATCGTCGGCACTGAGTGACTGAATTTTTAGCTCGTAGTCTTTCAGTGCCTCGCGCCCCAAATCAACCACATCGAGCAAATTGGCATTACAACGCTGGATCATGTGATTGATGGCGCGTTTGCACATCCGTTCAATCTCACGTCCGCTCAAGCCTTCGGTGCGTTGGGCCAAACTTGGAAGCTTAACTTCGCTATCGTAGCCTTGTTTATCAATTTGCACCCACAAAATTTGCTCGCGGGCTTTTAAATCGGGCAAAGGAATATAAATTTTTTGTTCAAAACGGCTGAGCATGGCTTTGTCAATCAGCCAAGGTGTGTTGGTGGCGGCAATGGTCAACACAAAGCGGTCATCGAGTTTTTGCGATAGGCCGTCTAGCTCGACCAATAAGGTGCTTAATACGCGCCGTTCGGTGCTACTGTCGTTGCCGCTGCCACGCGGGGGAACCAGTGATTCGATTTCGTCTAAAAACACCACCGCTGGCGCATGATCGCGGGCTACTGCATATAACGTGGTGATGAGTTTTGACGATTCGCCAAAATATTTTGATAGTAAATTGCTGACTTTGACGTTAAAAAAAGTCGCATCGAGGCTGTTAGAGGTTGCGGCTGCCAACAAGGTTTTGCCAGTGCCGGGCGGCCCGTAAAATAGCATGTTGCGCACGGCCCGAATCTTGACTTCTTCGGGGCGACGCGCAACCGAGAGGGCATACGACAACTTAATCTCATCTTTGGTGCGGTCTAGCCCGCCAATATCATCCCACTCGATAGGGACTTTGGTAATGAGTGCCTCGATTTCGGCGGTATGATCATCGCTGGCGTTTCCACCTTCATCTGGCTCAGCCGCGGGTCGGTCGGGTTCGCCGGGTTTGCGGCGCACCAGTTTGCCGGCTGCCGCCTTGCTGGCAAGATCGGCAAAGGCTTGGGCGCGTTCGATACGTTTGGCTCGCACGTGTGGGTCACGCGCATATTGCGCCAGTTGGGTCATGGCATGGCTGGCTTGACGATACGCTGCCGCTGCCTCTTTCCAACGGCCTTCTTCACTTAGGCTATCGCCGCGTTTGCTGGCGCTCTCAAATTCCGCGTTTAGCGCGGCGCTTAGGTCTACTGGCATAATTTACCTCTTTTGGTTATATTTTACCTATTTTTTTGAGTCGCTTTGGAATTTTTCCGCAAACCCAACCGGCGCGATCACTCATCGCCCCTTAATCATGCCGACATCGCCCTGCACCGTAAGCACCTCTGATGATGCGGCAAAGTAATTGCCGATATGGGTATGATATTGCACCGGCGCTTCGCCTTTGGGCAAGGCGCGTAGGGTGTTGTGCCAACGACGGTCTGGCACAGGGCTGTTGTTGGCATCATTACACGTCACCTGTAATTGCACCTGAATATCGCCCGAACGACGCGGGTCAATTTTAATATTGCGCAGGCACGGGTGACCATAGATCACCTCTTCGATTGAAATCACCGACGTGGGCAGCAAGTCGTCGCCCGTCACTTCGATCTCCACATTCCGGGCCATGACGGCTTGGTTGTGATTGCTAACCTCGATTTGTAACAGGCTGGGGCTGCCGACTTGGGGCAAATTGCCCCCTTCGCACAGCCGAATCCGCACCAAGGGTTGCTTGCGGGTGATCGCAACTTGTTCGTAACAGGTGTTGGCAACGCTGCTGTGGCCCAAATGTTCAAACCACACGGCGGCGTTCTCCCATAAATCGGGGTGTTTGCTTTGCTGGGCGGCCTTGCGATAGCACTCGGCAGCTTGGGTTTTGCGCGAGATTGCCAAAAAGACCTTGGCGGCATCCTCAAACTGCTCGTGCCGCTCTAACCATTCGGCCAAGCTAAGCTGGTCGTTGGGGGCGGCTTGCAATTTGTAAGCGGCGACGGCACGCCAATTTTTCTGGCGTGTGGCGCGTTGTTCGGCCCACGACCATTGGTCGGCATGGGGCTGCATGGCGTAGATGATGCCATTTTGGGCGCCAAACCACAAGGCCCCGGCTTGCAATGCAAACCCGCCATACACCGCTGCCGTCCCGGCTGGCTCACCGGCGCGGCTGAGGTCAAATTGCCAAATTTTTTGGCCGGTGTCGGCATCCAGCGCAAAGACTCGGCTGCTGTTGTCGGCGCAAAAGACCAGACCATCGGCAACCAACGGCGGGGCGTTGAGGCTGTGATCATGCTGGTAAGGGCGCGACCACAGCGGTCGGCCATCACGGGCATCCAATTTATACACATGATGCTCGCTGGGCACATATAGCGCCCCATCGGCATAGCACGGGGTGGCGCGCACTTTGGGCAGGGCTGGAGTGTTGGGCAAGGGCGTGGCGTGCCCACTTTGGGTATCGAGCCGAACCAGCGCCGCTGGCAAGGGCTGCTGCTTGTAATCTTTGGGGTCGAGATACAAACCCAGCAACACGGCGTGTGGGTCATTCGGCCCGAGCCAGATGGGATTGGCATATAGACGGGCTGGGCTGGTGTGGTAAATCTCGATTGGGTCGGGGGTGCTGGTGTCAATATTGCGGCAGAAATACACACGCACGGTGTTGCGTTTGGCATAACTGCGGGCAAGGCGTTCTTCTTCAAACACGCCAATGAGCAGCCCGCCCCCCACTCGCAACGGGGTGGCGGCGGCCCGCACGGTGTTGGCGGCGGGGCTGCCCAACGACCATAGATGGGTGCTGTGTCCGCTGCGCCAATCGAACATATGCAACTGACCGGTTTGGCTGACGACAAAACTGCGCGGCAGGTCAAGGTTGGTGGGCAGCGCCACGCCCGCCTCGACGAGATCACCGTGCAATGACAGGGATTGCGCCCAGCGTGGGCGGCCATCGGCAACGCTGAGCGCCAATACGTGACCATCTTCTTGCGCCAACACAATGCTGCTGCCATCGGGCAGCAAGGCCAGCGGGGCTTGGGGCGCGGTGTTGACCGCCAGCGGCAATGTATAGCGGTGTTGCCAACTGGGCCGCCCACCGGCGCTGGCATCTAGCACCAGCAGCCCGCCCACTGGTTCAGGGGCCTGCGCCCCAAATCGAAAGCCTAACCTGTCTGCGCCAAGTCCCAAGGGCGGGCAAGACACGGCGGCCCCAGCATGACAAATGGCTTGGGGGCTGGCGGCCCAAGTCGCTGGGCGCACCCATCCGCACGGGCAAACCGGCTGCAAGGCCAGATAACGCTGGCACTGTGGGCAAAAGGGGGTAATAGACATCATGGTTATTCGGTGTAGCCCAATGAGCGCGCCTTGGCAAGGTCGGCATCGGCACGCGCAACATCGCCTTTGGCGCGGTAACTGAGGCTACGTGAACCCCAATAGTCTAGGTTATTTGGGTTGAGTTCGATGGCTTTGCTTTTGTCTGCAATCGCGCGGTCATAGTCGTTTTTCCTATAGTAGCTCAAGCCACGTTCCCACCAATAGTCAGGGCTATTGGGGTTGAGTTCGATGGCTTTGCTTAAATCTGAAATCGCGAGGTCATAGTCATTTTGCTTATAGTAATTTATGCTACGTGAAAACCAATAGTTAGAGTTATTGGGGTTGAGTTGGATAGCTTTGCTTAAGTCTGCAATCGCACGGTCATAGTCTTGCTTATTATTATGGTAGTTCGCGCCGCGCTCAAACCAATAGGCAGGATTATTGGGGTTGAGTTGGATGGCTTGGCTGAAATCAGCAATCGCTCGATCATAGTCTTTCTTCGAGTTGTAGCTTAGGCCACGGTCCCACCAATAGTCAGGGTTATTGGGGTTGAGTTGGATGGCTTGGCTGAAATCAGTAATCGCACGATCATAGTCTCTCTTATTGTGGTAGCTTACGCCGCGGTTCCGCCAATAGTCAGGGTTATTGGGGTTGTGCCGAATGGCTTTGCTATAGTCTGCAATCGAACGATCATAGTCATTATTGTTGTTATAACTCCCGCCACGTAAAAACCAATATTCAGGGTTATTGGGGTTGAGTTCGATGGCTTGGCTGAAGTCAGCAATCGAACGATCATAGTCTTTCTTCAAGGCGTAGCTCTCGCCGCGTAAATGCCAATAGCTAGAATTATTAGGGTTGAGTTGGATAGCTTGGCTGAAATCAGCCACCGCACGGTCACAGTCTTTCTTGTTATAGTAGTTCACGCCGCGCCCAAACCAATAGGCAGGATTATTGGAGTTGAGTTGGATGGCTTGGCTGAAATCAGCAATCGCGCGATCCCAGTCTGTCAGGTGGCTGTAGCTTATGCCGCGCTGCCACCAATAGGCAGGGTTATTGGAGTCGAGTTTAATGGCTTTGCTGTGATCTGTAATCGCGCGGTTATAGTTTTTATTCTCATGATAGCTCTTGCCGCGCTCCCACCAATAGTCAGGGTTATTGGGGTTGAGTTCGATGGCTTTGCTAAAGTCTGCAACCGCGCGGTTATAGTTTTTATTCTCATGATAGCTCTTGCCGCGCTCCCACCAAAAGTCTGGGTTATTGGGGTTGAGTTCGATGGCTTTGCTGTAGTCAGCAATCGCGCGGTCATAGTCTTTCTTGTTATGGTAACTCACGCCGCGCTCCCAGCATTCTTTAGCCTTGGCTTCATTTTGTTGTTTGGCTTGTGCTTCAGCTTGTTGTCTGGCTTGTGCTTCAGCTTGTTGTTTGGCCTCTGCTTCGGCTTGTTGGATTATGTCTGAGATGGCGAGACAATCCACGAACCGTTTACTTGGGTCATTGGCATCGTCAAACTCAACCCCCGGCGCTTGCTTCAACATGCGCGTCACTAGGCTATTGAGCCAGTCGGGGGTGTCGGGTCGCGCCTCGCGCACCTCGCGCACGCGGCGGCGTTCGGTTTTCCACAGCTTGCCGGTCAGCATCTCAAAGGCCACGCAACCCAGGCTATACACATCGGCGCTGGGCGACAGCGGCTCATTGCCGTTGTTGTGTTCGGGCGACATATAGTTGGGTGTGCCCGGGTGCGGCGGCGCAAGGCTGCCGGCACGCGAATCGCGGCTGGTATTGCCACCCCCCGCCACCTGTGCCAAGCCCATGTCAGCAATCACGGCTCGGCCATTGCCGTCCAACAGCATATTGCTGGGTTTGACATCGCGGTGCACGGCGTCGGCATCGTGCAAGGCATTGAGGCCAGCGGCGGCCTCATGCAATATTTGGCACACTTGGTCAAGGGGCAAGGGGCCGCTTTGTTGCAACACATCGGCCAAGCTGCCACCCGCGGCATAGTCCATCACCGAGATGAGACAGCCGTCTTGCTCGGCAAAATCGAGCACCCGCAACACATGCGGGTGTTTGACCTTGGCCGACAGTTTGGCTTCTTGCAAAAAGCGGGCGCGGTAATTGCTGTATTCGCTGCTGCCTAGGTTGGGCGCATCACGGTGCAGCGTCTTGATCGCCACCAGCGTGTCTAGCGCTATGTGGCGGGCCAAATACACCACGCCAAAAGCGCCTCTGCCGAGTTCGCGTTCGATTCGGTATTTATCTAGGATGAGTTGGTTGGGGGTGAACATAGTCGTTTATTTCCAGCCTAATTCTTTGGCTTTGGCAAGGTCGGCATCGGCACGCGCAACATCGCCTTTGGCGCGGTAACTTAGGCTGCGTGAATACCAATAATCAGGGTTATTGGGGTTGAGTTCGATGGCTTTGCTTTTGTCAGCAATCGCGCGGTCATAGTCTTTCTTCTCATGATAGCTCACGCCGCGCGATTTCCAATAGTCAGGGTTATTGGGGTTGAGTTCGATGGCTTTGCTGTCGTCAGCAATCGCGCGGTCATAGTCTTTCTTCTCATGATAGCTCACGCCGCGTGATTTCCAATAGTCAGGGTTATTGGGGTTGAGTTCGATGGCTTTGCTGTGGTCTGCAATCGCGCGGTCATGGTCTTTCTTCCAGGCGTAGTTCTTGCCGCGCTACCACCAATAGCCTGGATTATTGGGGTTGAGTTCGATGGCTTTGCTATAGTCTGCAATCGCGCGGTCATAGTCTTTATTCCACCAGTAGCTATTGCCGCGATTTAGCCAATAGAGAGGATTATTTGGTTTGAGTTCGATGGCTTTGTTATAGTCAGTAATCGCGCGGTCATAGTCTTTCTTCTCGTGGTAACTCACGCCGCGATTATTCCAATAGTCTGGATTATTGGGGTTGAGTTCGATGGCTTTGCTATAGTCTGCAATCGCGCGGTCGTAATCACGCTTATCGAAAAAATCATCTCCACTCTTATACCAATCTGCGGCAGATTTTGTAGGCGCTGGCGTAAAGGTAGCCGGCACTGCGGTCGGTGTTGCTGGCACACGGGTGTTGGTTGCCGCTGCCGTGATGGTCAACCTTGGGCTTGAGGTCGGGGTCAGCGGGGGGGTAGGCGGCAGCATTAAGCGGGATATGCCCCAAATACTGCCGATGCCAATAGCCATTATTCCGATGGCTTGCCTAACCCGTGAATAACGTTTGACACTGCGAATGCGCTCAACCTGTTCAGTCTCGGCCTTGCGCTTGGCTTCAGCAACTTCGCGTTCCTTGCGAATGCGTTCAGCCTGTTCAGCTTCGGCCTCGCGTTTGGCTTCGGCGATAATATTTTCTGCTTTATAGTGAGCATCCGCAATAATCCGTTCGGCCTGCTCAGCTTCAGCCTTGCGCTTGGCTTTGGTGGCTTCTCGCTCTTTGCGAATGCGTTCAGCCTGTTCAACTTCGGCTTTGCGCTTGGCTTCGGCGGCTTCTTGCTCCTTGCGAATACGCTCGGCTTGTTCAACCTCGGCCTTACGTTTGGCTTCGACGGCTTCTTGCTCCTTGCGAATGCGCTCGGCTTGTTTAGCCTCGGCCTTACGTTTGGCTTCGACGGCTTCTTGCTCCTTGCGAATGCGCTCGGCTTGTTTAGCCTCGGCCTTACGTTTGGCTTCGGCGGCTTCTTGCTCCTTGCGAATGCGCTCGGCTTGTTTAGCCTCGGCCTTACGTTTGGCTTCGGCGGCTTCTTGCTCTTTGCGTATGCGCTCGGCTTGTGCAGCCTCGGCCTGTGCAACGCTATCTACCTCATCCATCACCATCAACATGGCTTGACAGTCAATATAGCGTTTATTTGGGTCATTGGCATCGTCATACTCAATCCCCGGCGCTTGCTTCAACATGCGCGTCACAAGGCTATTCAGCCAGTCGGGGGTGTCGGGGCGCGATTCACGCACCTCGCGCACACGGCGGCGCTCGGTTTTCCACAACTTGCCGGTCAGCATCTCAAAGGCCACACAGCCAAGGCTATACACATCGGCGCTGGGCGACAGCGGCTCATTGCCGTTGCTATGTTCGGGCGACATATAGTTGGGTGTGCCCGGGTGCGGCGGCGCAAGGCTGCCCGCACGCGAATCACGGCTGGTATTGCCGCCGCCGCCCACCTGCGCCAAGCCCATGTCGGCAATCACGGCGCGGCCATTGCCATCCAACAACAGGTTGCTGGGTTTGACATCGCGGTGCACCGCGTCGGCCTCGTGCAAGGCATTGAGGCCAGCGGCGGCATCCCGCAAGATCTGGC
>JAHBAL020000189.1 GCA_018500105.2 Anaerolineae bacterium | reverse complement strand
TTGATCCCCGTGCGGGCGCGGCACTCGCAAATGTTTTGGCTTTTAAACATCTAAAAATTGGCAGGTAAATATGCAAGATCTATTTTGTTTGCCTATTAGGTCGTCGAAAGGGGTTCCGTCGCCACTTCCGACCTGCCCAAACAAATCTTTGCCAGCGGCATATGCGTCTACGGCTTCATCTTCGTGTCCAAACTAACATAAAGCAAAAAGCGCCATAAGCGATAATTAACCACCTAGCACTTAGCACTTAGCACTTTCCACTTTCTACTTTCCACTTTTCACTTCCCAAATCCCATGTCTCACGAAACCCCCATTCGGCGTCAATATCTCGACTTGAAGGCCAAATACCCCGGCTGCGTTCTGTTTTTTCGGCTGGGCGATTTTTTCGAGGCCTTCGACGCCGATGCCGAGTTGATTGCGCGTGAGCTAGATGTGACGCTGACGGGCCGCCCGATGGGCAAAGATACGCGCATCCCGATGGCGGGCGTGCCGCACCATTCGGCAGAGGGCTACTGGGCGCGGCTGGTCGAGCGCGGCTATCGTGTCGCCATTGCCGACCAACTGGGCAGCGACCCCGTCAACGGCCTTGTGCCGCGTGAGATTCGTCGCGTCATCACGCCCGGCACGGTGGTCGAGCCGCGTATGCTCGACGCGGCCCGCCCCAGTTATTTGGCCGCCATTGTCAGCGGGAACGGCGTCGGCGATTGGGGCGCAGGGCTTAAAAATGCAACCGCCGATAACACTCCAAAATCCAAAATCCAAAATCCAAAATTCGGCTTGGCGTATTGCGATATCACCACCGGCGAATTTCAGGCGGTGGAGCTAAACGGGGCAATCGAACTCGAACGCGAACTGTCACGCATTCAACCCCGCGAAATGTTGGTAGAAGAGCAGATGCCCGCCGCTAGCAAAGCCATTGCCGACAAGCCCAAACACATGCCGCTCAGCGGCTCCACCCGCACCATTCCGCTCACCCATTACCCGGCCTACCGCTTCGAGATCGGCAATGCGCGGCAAACGGTGCTGGCGCATTTCAAAACCAGCACCCTCGCGGCCTTTGATCTTGAAGACAAGCCGCTGGCCTTGCGGGCGGGCGGCGCAATTTTGGCCTATTTGCGTGAGATGCAGCCTGCAGCGCTCAACCAAATCCTCGACCTGAATGTCTATCACATCAGCCAATTTATGGGGCTAGATGAGGTGACGCGCCGCAATTTGGAATTGGTTGAGCCGATACGCGCCGTGCCTGCGCCGCGCCGCTACAAACCCGCCAACGCGCCATCAGCCCCGACTTTGCTGGGCGTGCTCGACAAAACCAGCACCCCCATGGGCGCTCGGCTGCTGCGCACATGGGTGTCGCAGCCGCTGCTCAACCTGAGCGAAATTCAACAACGGCTCGACCGCGTGCAAGCGCTGTGCGACGATGTGATGCTGCGGGCCAATTTGCGCGAGGCGCTCAAATCGGCCACCGACCTCGAACGGCTGACCAGCCGCGCCATGAGCAACATCGCCCAACCGCGTGACTTGCTCAGCCTGAAAGTGGGATCAAAACAAGCCCAAAAGATTTTAGATTTTGGATTTTCGATTTTAAATTCGCAAATTGACGACCTAAAAACGAAGATTCAGGCGTTGTCGCCCATCATTGCCCTGATTGACCGCGCCATTAAAGATGAACCTGATGACGACGGCTTTATTAAGCCGGGCCATAGCGCCGAGCTAGATGGTATTCACCTCGCCACCCGCGACGCCAAGCTGTGGGTGGCAAATTTGGAGCGGGTCGAGCGCGAACGCACCGGTATCAAATCGCTTAAGGTGGGCTACAACCAAGTCTTTGGCTACTATATCGAGATCACCCACGCCAACGCTGGTGCGGCCCCGCCCGACTATATTCGCAAACAAACGTTGACCAACGCCGAGCGCTTCATCACGCCCAAGCTCAAGGAATATGAGACGATTATTTTGAAGGCCGATGAGCGGATTGAGGCGCTGGAAAAGCAACTGCTGACCGAAATCAACCGGCAAGTGAGCGAGCACGCCCGCCCCTTGCTCGATGCGGCGCAACAAGTGGCGCGGCTGGATGTGGCGGCGGCGTTGGCCGAGGCCGCCAGCCGCAACAATTATGTGCGCCCGCAATTTAGCATCGACAACGCCGCCAGCGTGCTGCATATTGTGGCGGGGCGGCATCCGGTGGTCGAGCAATTGCTGACCGATGCCCCATTTACGCCCAACGACACCCACCTCGATGCCGAAGCGCGGATTCACATCATCACCGGCCCCAACATGAGCGGCAAAAGCACCACCATGCGCCAAGTGGCGCTGATTGCGTTGATGGCGCAAATCGGCAGTTTTGTGCCCGCACAGTCGGCGGTGCTGCCCATCGTAGACCGCATTTTCACCCGCATCGGGGCGCAAGATGATTTGGGGTCGGGCCAAAGCACGTTTATGGTCGAGATGGTCGAGACAGCCAACATTTTGCGGCATTGCAGCGCCAAAAGCCTCGTGCTGCTCGACGAAATTGGGCGTGGAACCAGCACCTATGACGGGCTGGCGATTGCGTGGAGCGTGATCGAGTTTTTGCACAATCACCCCGAACGCCGCGCCATGACGCTATTTGCCACCCATTACCACGAGTTGATTTCGTTGGCCGATACCTTGGCGCATGTGCGAAATTACAACGTGGCAGTCAGCGACGAGGCGAATGGCGGGCGAGCACAGCAAATTGTGTTTTTGCACAAGGTGGTGGCAGGCGGGGCCGACCGCTCGTATGGCGTGCATGTGGCCGAGTTGGCGGGGTTGCCCGCCAGTGTGGTCAGCCGCGCTCGTGCTATTTTGAAGGATTTGGAGGACGGGCAGATTAAGGTTGACGTGCGCGGCGCGGCGCGGCGGCCCGCACGTAACGACGTGCCGCAATTGGCGCTGTTTACCGAAGAATCGCCCGCACTGGTTAAACTGCGGGCGATTGACCCCAACACGCTCAGCCCAATTGAGGCGCTGACCCTGTTGTATGAGCTAAAAAAATTGGCTGGGTGAGGCTAAACCAGCGCCAACACACGGCTGGGGCCGCCAGTTGCGCCAGCGATCTTGGGGCCGCCTACCACCACGGTTGCGCCGCGAGCGGGCAATTTGCCCAAGTTGGCCGCGCACTCAATGCCCCATTTGTTGGCGGGCAACCATTTGTAATGCACAGCAAAATCAGCCGACTTGCCATAATCGAGGCTGAGCGTGTCCACCATAATGCCCTTTACCGAGCGCATTTCGAGCAAATAATTGATGGCGTCAATATGGAAGCCGGGAAAATGCATCACCCCTTTGGCGTCGGCATTGCGAAATTGGGGGTAATTGACGTATTTCTCCCAGCCGCTAAACATGGCAACCACCGCCCCATCCGAGATGCGGCCCCATTTGCGCTCCCACGCCTTTAGGTCTTCGACGGTTAGCTCAGCATCCGAGTTTTTGAGTGTTTTGTCCACGATATTTACCACCACCAATTCGCCGACCAAGTTTTGGGCCGGAATGGCGTCGGCGCTGTCTTTGTCTGAAAAGTGAATGGGCGCATCCATGTGCGTGCCAACGTGCTCGTTGCTCAGGTTATAGCCGTTTAGGTTATAGCCATCTTTCTTGAGCGAGAAAAGTTTCTTGACGTCGAGTTGTTTTTCGCCGCCGTAGGTCTGAAAATCGGGGTGCAGCGTATGTGTCAGGTCAACGACATTGCTGAATGAGATGTGTTGGGGGGCGGCGGGGGTGCTTGCGGCAGCGACACGCCCGGCACTGGCTGCCGCCGCAACTGCGGTCACTGCGCCAACGGTTTTCATGAAACTGCGACGGTTGAGCATGGTTTCTTCAATTTTCTTTTGACATAATGGTACGCACATAGATGATCTCCTTTTGCAACGCATCCATGCTGCGTCGTTGGGGCGACATGTAACAAGTGAGGACTTACGCACACAAGAAATGTTTTACCACAAAGCACACAAAGTTCACGAAGATAAGAAAGGGTTTGTGGTTCAAGTCTTTGAGTCCTTCGTGGTCTTCGTGGTAAAAATAAAGCCTTGCGTAAGTTCTAAAGTATTACAGTTAGCGTTTCACAGCAGGATAGTTGCAATCCTGCGTGATTATAGCAAATATTGTTTATTGCATAGAAAGCGCTTTGTTTAAACTGAGACTATAGTAAGCGCAGCATCACAACCAAGATGTCACCCGTGCCCCCAATTCGCGCCAACTGGCGGCGATATAACGCACCGGCACAACTGGGCGGTGCAGCCATTGACTTAGGCTAATATGTCGGTAAACATGCCCGCGCTGTTGCACCACCCACGCCTCGTATTCTGCCAGCCAAGTGAGGGCCTGTTTGAAAAGCACCGCCATGCCATCATTGGGTTGGCGTGCATAAAGCGTCAATTGGTCAGGTCGCCAAATAGGTGACGCTTGAAGCGTATGGGTGGGCAAAGTATTGAATACCCAGCGTGGCTGAAATTCGAAACGCCGCAAAAATAATGCGCCGTGTTGAGGGGTGGCGTAGTAAAAACCAAAGCCCCACAAGCCAACCATGCGCCGCAATGCGCCATCATCGCTGAAATCACGCCAAAGATATAGCGAGCTGCCATGCTGATCGGGCAGCGGCTTGAGCCGCACAAAACCATATTGACACAACAAATTGCCTTGCGGCGACTTAATATCGCGCCCCCAACACCAACACTGTTGGTCGAACAGTTTTTGCCCAAGTTGTAGCATTGCGCCATAATGCAAATGCGCAATTTGATTGGGCGCAATCTCGCCTTTTTTGGCTTTTACACCGACTGTGTCGGCGAGGGGAGCCGATTGATTGACGATAGCCATTGCGGCGAAATAGGGCATCAGGGTCTCGTTTAGCATCACGCTTGAGTAATTTGAAATTGGCGAATGAATATCAATACTTGTTTTTTTGTAAAAGCTTAGTCATTGGGCTTGTTGAACCACGAAAGACACGAAGCACACTAAAATAGAATTCTCTTTCGTGTGTTTTGTGCTTTTCGTGGTTAAAATGTTCTGAACGGCTTGCCTGCCTAAGCTTTTACGTTTTTTTTAGAATAAGCGCACAACCCATGAAATGATCAGGGTGCTGACAAGTGCGGTAGCAAGTTGGCGTAGGGCCAACAGAGCGGCAAATTTTGCGCCTAATTCACGCATGACTGTGTAAAGTGTCACCATACATGCGGTTAGGGTGGAGGAAAGCCAAACCAACACGAACACGCTGCCTGCCGAGAGGCTGCGCAACAAAACGCCATCATCTTGGTTTAAGAGCAATAGGCCATCTTTGCGCACAGCAGAGAAAATGACCCCGATGGCAACGTTATCGGGCAAATTGAAAATGATGAGCGCCGAGCCGATGGTGGATGAAATCCAATCTAGCCAGCCAAGCGACTGCACCAACGCCGCCACGACACAAATGAGCAAAAAGATGGGCATGGCCTGAAATAAAAATTGTTTGGTGACCGCCATTAAGCGCCAAATGAGGGCGCGAAAAGACGGCCATTGCAAAAAGGCGCGGTCGGGCAAGGGTTGGGCGATGCTTTGCGGCAATGCGCCATGCCAAAATCGGGTGTGAAGCGCACCAACAATAAATAATAACCCCAAATAAGGCACAAATAGGTGAGGGGCTTCGGCAGAGCCAAATAGCGACAGTGATGCCCCAATTTGATAGCTGCAAGCCGAGCCAAACCCAATGAGCGACACGCAGCTTTTGCGGGTGCAAGCGCTACAGGCGCGGCTTTGCATCACCCCAACCACATTGCAGCCAAAGCCAGTTAAGACCGGGATAAGATCGCGCCCGCTTAGTCCGATACGCCGCAGTGGCATGTCGAGTGTGCTGGTGATGTGATCTTTTAAGCCGGTTTCCTCACTTAGTGCCACACTGATGCCCAACAAAACAACCACTGGAAACGCCCATAAAAATGAATACCAACCCAAGGTGATGACGCCGAATCGTCCGACCAACACGTCTTGCAGCAAAGGCGCATTGGCTACACTGGCGCTCAGCGTGTTAACCAACGGCGTAATGGCCCAATCGTCTATCAGCGGTTGCGCCCACTGCGAAAACCAATAAGCAAGCATGACTGGCAGCGCAAACATCAGCACAATGGCAATGACGGCAGCGACAACGCCCAATGGTTGAATTTCGAACACGGTGGGCTTGGGTTGCACAATCGGCACATTGATTTTCTTTAGGGCTGGCAAATTAGGCTCGATTGGCTTTTGCACCACGCTCGCCAGCGCAATGCTCGCCAACACACCAGCGCGTTGCACATTTGAGATATCCCGCGCATTCACAATTTGCGCAGGCCAGCCAAGTTGGGCCGAGATTTTTTTGACAGCGCGGCTTAGGGCCGGGTCGGCACGATCTGCAAAGGTAACGACGAGCGTGACCGATTTACCCAGCAATTGCCCACCCACTGCGGCTAAAAGGGCTGGAAATTCGCTGGCAAAATGTGTGCCCCGCACCACCAACAGCACCACATCGGCACTTTGTAAACGTTTCAACGCCATTTGAGTGGTGGCGCTGTCGCTTTGCAAACGAATACCGGGGGTGTCTACCAAAAATGTGTTTTGTTTTTTGTCGGGCTGATGCAGTTGCGACACGCGGCATTGAATGGTTGAACCGCGAAAATTGCTTTCGTCGCCAACATCATGCCCTGTAAGTTGGCGAAAAAGCGCCGATTTTCCAGATGATTCTAGCCCAACCATCACAACGGTTTGGGGCAACGACGGTGGTGCATGTAGGCTGTCTACCGCGTGAATCGCATTTGACGGTGTCGTCGCATAAACGGCATTTGACATTAACATGTGCATCCACCTCCGCAACAAGATAAATCATCCAAAAACATCCCTTGGCGGCGATATTCATCTAATGGACTGGTATCTACGCCCAACCTTTCGGCAATGGTATGCGCCACCACCGCAAACCGTTGGCGAAATTTGTAAACGAAACACAAAATATGCTGGTCGTGGCGCAAACTTGGCCCAACTAAAAATACGCCGGTGTGCAATGTTGATTCGTCTACTTCGTTGACCAAGGGCATCCCATCGAGCCGCCAATCGAACAGATGTGATATTTGACGGGCGCTGCTTTCGAAGCCAGTGGCTAAAATGGGGGCTTGGTTGTGTATCATACGCTTGAGCGCACCATCTTGGTCGCAGGCGGTAAGGTGATATTTGTTGCCCACGCGGTCAACCGATAGCACCTTAACGTTGCCCTCAAGCGTGACCAACCCTGTGCGCATGGCGGCCCGTAACCTGCCTTTGGTGTAAGGTGACAACACCAGACTGGGGTCTGCCGACGACTTTTCCCATGTTGGGCTAGAGGCAACCACGTGCGCTTTTTTATTGAGTTTGCTTAGCTGAATGGCCGCATCAATGCCACTTTCGTAGCCGCCAATCACGACATATTCTTTGCCGCTCAGTTGCGTCCATGTCTTGATGCTGCTGTTGTGAATGCAATGTTCTGAGCCGCGAAAAGGTTTGTTTTTGGGGTGCTGAAATTCGCCGCCCGCCCAAATAATGGCCTTGGCGTGCAATTTGTTGGGCATCGTTTGGGGCGACGCAAGTGTTTCGAGCCAATAGCCACCTTCAGCCACCCGAATTTGGGCCACACTCACCCCTTCATACACCGGCAATTCAAAATGCTTGACAATTTGCTTGAGGTAATGCGCGTATTCGATGCCCGACGGATGCTCGGTATCGAGCGTAAATGCGGGTGATGTGTCAGGCGAAATTGCGTTTAGATCTATTAGCCCAAATGGGTTGCTGAGAAAAGAAGGGCTGATAAAGCGCATTTCTTTGGGCCACCGCAAAAACGATGCCCCCACCTCATGCCGCTCTAGCACGCAAAATGAAATGCTTGGCGCGTTTTCATTTTGCTTCAAATTCGCTTTGTTTAAAAAATCGAGCGTTTTTGCAATACCGATCCCTGCCGCACCACCGCCTACAATCACAACATCATAATTTTGTTTCATACTTTAATTCCAAGCCGGAAACGGGTCTTTGAGCGCGGGCCACTTGCGCGGCCCCAATTTCATTTCGGCGTCGGTCAGCAAACAGGTATCGAGCAAATCGCTAATAATGGGTTTAAGCCGCGCCATATCTTGCCCAATAAACACCAACATTTGCTCACGCTTCACACCGGCTTTCCATGTGCCGGCATGTTCGACCCGCATAATGCCGCCCGCCTGCGACCAAATGCCCACCTGGGTGGGGCGGCTGGCCAGCCAGAAGAAGCCCTTGCTGCGCAACAAGCCCGTCCATTGTGCATTCAGCGCCTCCCACAGCCGTTCGGGGTGAAAAGGCCGGTCGCGGTAATAAGCAAAACTGGCAATGCCGTATTCTTCGGTTTCGGGCACATGCTCGCCGCGCAACTCTTTTAGCCAGCCCGCGTTGTTGGCGGCCTTAACAAAATCGAATTTGCGTGTGTTCAAAATGCACAGCGGGTCAATTTTGCCAAAGGTGCTGTGAATGAGGCTGGCGTCGGGGTTGAGCGCACGCAAAACGCCTTCCAGATGCTTGACTTCAGCGGGCGCGATCATGTCAGTTTTGTTGAGAATGATGACATCGGCAAACTCAACTTGGTCAACCAGCAAATCGGTGATCGTGCGTTCGTCTTCGTCGCCCAGCGACATATCGCGCTCGTTCAGCGCCTCGGCGGCGTTATAGTCGCGCAGAAAATTAAAGCCATCTACCACCGTCACCATCGTGTCGAGTTGCGCCACCTCGCCAAGCGATTGACCGCCCGGAATGTCGAAGGTGAAGGTTTCGGCCACTGGCATCGGCTCAGAAATCCCCGTGCTTTCAATCAGCAAATAATCGAAGCGGTTTTCGGCGGCCAATTTGCTCACTTCTAGCAACAAATCTTCGCGCAGGGTGCAGCAAATACAGCCGTTGCTCATTTCGACCAGCTTTTCATCGGTGCGGCTCAATTGCGAACCTTCGCGCACCAAGTCGGCATCAATATTGACCTCGCTCATGTCGTTGACAATGACCGCCACGCGCAAGCCTTGCCGATTGTTGAGCACATGGTTGAGGAGGGTGGTTTTGCCTGCGCCCAAAAAGCCAGACAATACGGTAACGGGAAGTTTTTTTATCTTTTGCATGTTGATGTGTATATGTGTGTATAAAATTGTAACATGCTATACTTATTCATACACATTAAATACAGATATCACCATGATGAAAAAAATATTGTTTGTTAGCGCACTGACGCTTGCGCTGATGTCCGCCTGTGCGCCAGCACCCACCGCCACCCCAACCGCTGCCCGACCAAC
>JAHBAL020000386.1 GCA_018500105.2 Anaerolineae bacterium | reverse complement strand
AGATGTGTATAAGAGACAGCCCCCACACCCACCCCCCAACAGCAAATTGTCGGCAAATGGGAACGGGTGACAGCACGCGGTATTAGCTCGCCGTTTTTGGCGCTTATGCCCGATCAAATCGAATTTCAGGCCAATGGCAAAATGATTGTGCCCAACTTGATCAATGGCACATACACCTTCGATGGCAACAATCGCATTAAACTCGAAGGGTTGCCGGGGTTGGGGGTGCAAGCCAGCATCAGCTTTACCCCATCGGGTGCAAGCATGGTTTTGGAAATGAACAGCGATAAAGTAGAATATCGGCGCAAGTAGGGAGCAAGAGCCAAGAATCAAGAGCCAAGAATCAAGAGCCAAGATAAAATGCAGATCTGCCACCTGCAACTTGCCACTTGCAACTTACCACCTGCCACCTGCCACCTGCCACCTGCCACTTACCCCAAAAAATTATGTTACCCCATCTATTTTGTCCACAATGTGATGAGTTGATCATTGGCGCTGAGCAATGCAAGGGTTGTGGCTGGCGTATGCCGGTGTCGAAGCAACCCGGCGAGGTGCTGACGCAAACGACCTTGGGGCATGAGCTGTCGCCTGAACCAAAGGATATACGCATGGCTGCGCGGGTGCGCAGTGGCAGCAAGGTGCTGATTTGTTCGCCTACGCATCAGCATGTCTTGATTGGGATTGATGCCGATAGCGGGGAAAAGCTGTGGCAAAATGATCACGCATTACCCGCCGACAGTTTTTCGATTGGGGTGATCGCCGCCGACGGTCTCTTTTGGTGCGCCGCCAATTTCACTCAGCATGTTGTTCGCGCCAGCCCAGCCACGTTGCCGATTGTGGCGCTTGACCCCAACACCGGCAAGGTGGTATGGCAATATGACATTTCTACCAATGGCCTAAGTGTGCCAGCGGTAAAAGATGGGCGAGTGTTGGTGATAGACAGCCACGCGAAGGTGTGGTGTATTAACATCGCCGATAAGCAGGTGTTGTGGCAGACGGAGTCTGTCGGAACTTGGTCGTTGCAGCCACCCGCTTTGGGGATGATGTTACACGATGGGCATCGTGTGCCCGTCTTGGCAATTCCCGCTCGCCAAGACTGTATTAGCCTTGTGCAAGCACAACATGGGACGTTATTGGCGCAATATGACTTGAATCGCGAAAAAGAGGCAGTTGCGTGGTTCCAACATACCCCCCTTTTTCACGATCACCTGCTCATTGCCAGCAATAGCAACCGATCGCTCTATGCCTTTGATCTGAACACCCAAACCCAGCACTGGCAATATCCGCCTTTGTCGGCGAGCAAGTATGCCAAACTGCGCGAGTTTACTACCCCGCCCATGTATCACAAGGGGCAGGTATTTGTGGGGGTAAAAGACTATAGTCCCACACAAAAAGACAATAAAGGCCGCCCGGCAAGCGCATATGCCGTGCATGTCATTGATGCGGCAACGGGCACGCTGGGGCAACGTATCGAGATCGCCAATACCCCGAGCCACACCTCGGAACGCGCTTATGTGACCACGCCCCTAAGCGTATGCCCCGCTGGCCAAGCTGCTCAGCCCGATTTGCTGTTGGTGGGCAATACGCAATATGAACATTTGCCGAGCGATGACGAGACACCCAAGACCCAATTTGAGACCGATGCGCGGCATGAATTACGCGCCATTGACCTTGCCACATGGCGCGAGCTGTGGCGGGTGCGCTTGCCTAGCGCTGCCATTACGGCCCCCATCGCACATCAACATCACTTGGTGGTGCTGACCCGCGCCGGACAGTCGTTGCAAGTATGCTATCGGCCTTCGCTCCCGACATCGCTATTTGACGGCGCGGATTATGAAGCGAAAAAGGCCTATGATTTGGCGGCGCTGGCCTATGGGCTGCAAGGGAAATGGGCAAACGCAGCGCAAGTGTATACCAAATTGCAGCAATCCAAACACGCAGCGGTGTGCTATGAACAAGCCAATGACGTGCTGTCTGCCGCGCGGGTGTATGTGGCGATTTATCGGGAGGCGACGGGCCGCAACCCTGCAGACGCGCAAGCGGCATGGGCTAACGCGGTTCGCTTGCTAACAGCGGCACAAGCGTGGAGCGAATTGGGCGAACTATATGCCGATGCCAGCAAATTTGCCGAAGCGGCGCAGGCGTTTGTCAAAGCCGGGGCGTGGGCGCAGGCGGCTGAGTATTTTGAACGAGTGAAGCAATGGGCTGAGGCGGCCACGTGCTATGAAAAAGCCGAAGCGTGGTCACGGGCCTTGACATGTTGGGAGGCGCTTCCGGTGCAACAATTGCCCAGCCCTATTACGCCAACCTACTTGGCAAAGCTATGTGTGAATGCTAAGCAATGGCCCAAGGCGGCACAGTATTTTGAACAAAGCACAGCATTTGAAGATGCAGGCACAGCTTACAGCGAGGCCAAAGACCTCGTCAATGCGCTACGCTGTTGGTATTGCGCCTTTGTGCAAGCCAAGACCTTGCTCAACCCGGCCAGCCGCCTCAGCATCATCTCACGCTGTGCCGAGGCCATCCATCATCTGAATAGACAGCTAGAGCCAGTTGAACGATTTGACTTGGCCCAGGCCGAGGCGTTTTATACAGATGTGCGGGCGGCCTTAGGGAGGCAACCCGAAATCTTGCTTGACCAATGGACTGAGAATACGGCAGAATTTTGGTATGGTCGCGCGATGCGGTTATCGGCGAACCAACCCCCGAACGAGGCGGCGGCCCAAGCCTATGAGAAGGCCAAAGTCAACTATGAATTTATTGCCAACCTGCCGATGGTTAAGCAGTGTGAAGATTGGCGGTATTTTCATCGTCGTTTGCCAAATTTTATGGTCGAGAGTGTAACCGGGGCGTTCATTCAAGACACAATCGAGAGTTGGAACGTGGCAATCAAAAATGTGGGGTATCAGGCTGCAAGAAAAGTATGGGTTGAGCCACAAAGCACCTTTATTAAAATAGAAAGCAGAATTAAACCCCAGACGGTGGCAAAGTTATCGCCGAATGAGGTGGCGACTTTTAAGGTCACTGTCAAAATGCCCTCACACTTGGGCGCTTTTGAAGTGGCGCTTGAGGTGAATTGGATTGATATACATGGACAAATATACACGCATGTGACGCAAGCGGTTCAGGTAACGATTAAGCCAGCCCATCCGGATGGGCCAATCAAAATTGAGATCCATGGTGATTTTGTCTATGGAAAGAAGGGGGATGAGGTGAATATTTCACACGGGAACCGCAGCCAACCCGTGCGGCATGGAGACAACTTGCTGACCCAACCCGATGCGCAGCCGAATGAACACGCGCAAGGTTAGGACTGTCAGTCTTCATCCAGATACCAAAACCGAATCGTGCCATCCTCACTGCCACTGATGATGACCTTGCCATCTGGGCTATAGGCCACACTGTCAACGGATGATGTGTGCCCACTCAGGCTGCGCACTTCGCGCCCGCTGCTCGCCTCCCACACTTTCACCGTATTATCCTGACTGGCACTGGCGATGAACTTGCCATCTGGGCTATAGGCCACACTGAAAACGTATGCTGTGTGCCCACTCAGGCTGCGCACTTCGCACCCGCTGCTCGCCTCCCACACTTTCACCGTATTATCCTGACTGGCACTGGCGATGAACTTGCCATCTGGGCTATAGGCCACACTGAAAACGGATTCTGTGTGCCCACTCAGGCTGCTCACTTCGCGCCCGCTGCTCGCCTCCCACACTTTCGCCGTATCATCGTAACTGCCAATGGCGATGAACTTGCCATCTGGGCTATAGGCCACACTGCGAACGGATTCGGTGTGCCCACTCAGGCTGCGCACTTCGCGCCCGCTGCTCGCCTCCCACA
>JAHBAL020000199.1 GCA_018500105.2 Anaerolineae bacterium | reverse complement strand
CGTTGCAAGCAAAAACGCAACAAACTCGTAAAATTGTGTCAGTGGGGTTGTGGATTCCCGCGTTCGCGGGAATGACGAGGCGACTTTTGAACAGCCTTGCAAGCCCCTTTTGCAATCCCACCCCCCACCAGCGACAACCTTATAATACAAGTGTAATGGCAGGCAAACCCACCGATACCCGCAAGCAGCAACGCGATTTTGGCCGCAGTTTATTATGGATGACCACACTGGTATTGGTGCTGGGGGGCGGGGCCTTGCTGGCGGGGTTTTATGGCATCACCGAGGCCATCATTGGGCTGGTATGCTTGCTGGCGGGCGCTGGCCTAATTTTATTGTTGTGGCTATTGCTCACACTCATTGGCAAATTGACAGGGGAGGATTCGTAAAATGGGCGTATATTTAACGCAACATCATCGGCGGGCCGTGTTACGCGCTGTCACTGGTGCGGCGCTGGCCTTGACTTTGGGCGCATGTTCGGCTTTGCCCGAACGATTGCAGCCGTCGAGTCTGGAGCGTCGCCCGCCCACGCCAACGGTGTCTATTGATTTGCCGATGCGCACCCAAGCCCAATTGCGCGATTTTGACGCCGCCACCCGCGCCCTGCGCGAACGCTATTTGTATAGCAACGTGGTTAATGCGGCATGGGACAACCAAGCGCTCGAAATCCGTAAAAAAATCACCGAGCGCACGACCGATGAGCAATATTTTGACATCTTGTTGCAATTGGTCAAGACCGTGAATGACAGCGACGTGACGCTGAGCCTGCCCACCGATGACGCGCCCGCCGCCAGCAGCAGCCAGCCTTTTGTCGGCATCGGGGTTTCGATTGACACGCCGCGCCCGGGCAAAAACCGCGTGTTGGTGTTGGCCGTGTTTGATAATTCACCGGCGGCGCAGGCGGGCATTAAACCCCACGACGCGATTTTGCGCGTGGGCGGGCGGCCTGTGAATGGCGAAGAGGGTGCGGCGGTGGTGGGGCGCTTGCGCGGCGAACCCAATTCGCAAGTGGTGCTGACGGTGCAAACCCCAAACACGCCCCCGCGGGATGTCACCGTGACACGCCGCGCCATTACCAGCCAAATGACGACGGTGGCCCGCCACGTGCCGGGCACCAATTTTGGTTATGTGCTGCCGAGTGTCAGCGTTGCGCCCGATGCCATTCGCGGCGAGGTGACGCAGGCCATGCGCAAATTGTCGGACGGCAAGAGCGGGTTGGATGGCCTTGTCCTCGATTTACGACTGGCGCGTGACCCCAAATTTCCGCTGGTAGATATGCTCAATTTGTTCGGCAATGGGCACGTGGCGACCCAATTTGTGCGCGAACGCAAGGGCAACAAGCTCGAAATTACTGGCAAAAATGTGGTGGGATCGCAAGATGTGCCGCTGGTGATTTTAATTGGCGATATGACGAGCGGGCCAGCCGAGACTTTTGCCGGTATTTTGCAAAGCCTAGGCCGCGCCAAAGTGGTTGGCAATCCGTCGCGGGGCAAGGTGGCGACCCTGTCTGAGGTGGTGTTGCCCAACAGCGGCTTGCAATTGAATATTCCCAACAGCGAATATCGCAGCAGCAAAGACAAATCGTGGCTTGCCAAATATGACGCCAGCGACAAGCTCATCACTGGTGGTGGCGTGCAGCCCGATGTGAAATTTGAGCGCACGTGGGAAGAATTTACCGATGCCGACGACCCGCATTTGCAAAAGGCGATTGAATTGCTAAAGGGCGGCAATTGATGCTGATTTCGCACTCTTTTCGGGCGGCAAAAATCAATCAACCCTCGGTTTGCACCATCGGCACGTTCGATGGCGTGCATTTGGGGCATCAGCATCTGATTAATACGGCGGTGGCAACTGCCCGCAAACGCAACATGCAGGCCATCGTCATCACCTTTTTTCCGCATCCGCGCCCGATGATGCGAAATTTGAAAGGCACGTATTTGACTTTGCCCGAAGAAAAGACGGCGCATATCGCCGCTTTGGGTGTGGATCACCTCGTTATTTTGCCGTTTACGCGCCAAACCATGAACACCACGGCGCAAGATTTTATTGATTGGATGATCGAACGCTGTAATTTGGCGAGTTTGTGGGTGGGCTACGATTTTGCCTTTGGCAAGGGCCGCGAGGGCAGCGCCGAATTTTTGCAGACGCAGGGCCAATTACGCGGTTTTGAGGTGCAGGTGTTTGGGCCGGTGTATGCCGAGGGCGAGCCGGTGTCGAGTTCGCGCATTCGCGCAGCGCTGGCGCGGGGCGATATCCGCGAGGTGAATGTGTGTTTGGGGCGACAATTCAGCCTCTACGCCGCCCGCGCTTCGTCTACCACCTTTTTTGTGCATGAAGATCGCGCCTTGCCTGCGCCGGGCCGCTACGAGGTGCGGGTGCAAGGCCAGCCCAATGTCGCCGTCATTCATGCTCATACCCCCCAACACCTTGTGTTCGAGCAGCCGGTGGAGCATTCGGACGGCGGGGATGTGGTGGTGCGGTTTGTTGGGTGAGAGCGAAACTTGACAGTTTTGTAATTTGTGTTGACGTTTGCCCGATATTCTGTATACTTTTTGTAACGATATTACGATAATACGATACAGGAGCGATATACAGATGGCGACTTTCGACTATTTCCTCGTCTTTGTGCCGGGCTACACCGGCAGTGTGCTGCGCGAGCCTAGCGGCGCGACGCTGTGGATGGATGTGGCGCGGGCGGTGCGGTTCGATGACTGGATCGAACGCATGAAATATCCGAATCCGCTTATCGCCAGCGAGGTGCTCGAACGCATCGCCATTGGCCCATTTAGCAAAGAGATGGGCTATAACGGCTTATGGCAAGCGCTGGAAAATTACGGCATGAAGGCCAACCAGCGCAAACACGCCCCCGCCGACCTCGATGTGCATGGCTTCGCCTACGATTGGCGACAAGACAACCGTCTGTCGGCTAAGCAGTTGGCGATAAAAATTGAGGAATGGCAAGCGCTGCATCCGGGCAAAAAGGTATGGCTGATGGCGCATAGCAATGGCGGGTTGGTGGCGCGTTGGTATTTGAACAAATTGGGCGGCAAGGACACGGTCGAAAAGCTCATTTTGCTTGGTTCGCCGTGGGATGGCACGCCCAAGGTCATGCGCATCGGCATCAACGGCGACGATTTTATTTTGCGGGATTGGGGGCTTAACCCGACTCAATATCGCCAAAAGACGGCTGAGCTTTTCCGCACTTTTCCATCGCTCTATCAGCTTATCCCCAGCCGCAACCCATTTCTGCGCGACCAGAACAATGACCCCGTTGACCCATTCAGCCAAACCGACTGGCTACTAAACCCGCAACAACGCGGCTATTTGGCCGACGCCAAGCAGTTTATTGCCGATTTGGGCGATGAAGAAAGTGTCAAGACGATTTGCTTGTATGGGCGCAATTACCCCAACACGCCGACGGCAGGCACGGCTGAGATCGCCGACAATGGCGACTGGCGCGAGGTGGATTGGTCATATACCATCGGCGGCGATGGCACAATCCCGACGCGCAGCGCCCGCCACCCCAACGCCAAAGAAAACCACGAATTTACCGTCGAGCATAGCAGTTTTCACCTGCACGAACCGGCCTTGGCTTTGCTAGAAAAGGTCTTTCAGCGTAAGGCCACCAGTGGCACAAAAGAGATTGTGTTTGGCGAGTCGTGGGTGATGCGGTTTTTCCCCAAGCGCGATGTTGTCAAAGTGGGGCAACCGGTGGCGGTGTGGGCCGATCTGCACAAACGCAAGAGCGAAACCGAGCTAGGGCGCAATATCCCCCAGGCCTTTCAGATGACGGCGACGGTGCGCATGGAATGGGCGCAGGCCATGCCGGGCGATGACGAACCCGCCACGCCGCCCACGCCGCAGCATGTGCAATTGACACTCAAGCGCGGCAAATTGGTGGGCGAGTTGCCCGCCGCCAGCCTGCCGGGCTATTATCATCTGTATGCCGATATCAGCATCACCAAGCCGGGCGCAGCGCCCAGCCGCCGCACAGCGCGTGAATTGGTGGCAGTCGTGCCATAGGACTATACTATAGCAATGCGCATTTCTCAGCCCCCAATTCCAATGCGAGCTGTGCCGGGCTATTTTTCGAGCACAGCCGGTATACAAATCGCCATTCAAACTGGTGCCGATGCCAGCGACGAAGATTTACAGTTTTTTCAGCAACTTGGGGTCGAGTGGGCAATGGTAGGCATTCGAGATGCCAAATTGCACACGCTCGATTTTTACAAGCATCTGGTTCAGCGTTTTGGCGATCACGGCCTCAAAATTTACCGAATTGCCAATCATGGGGTGCACAATGTGCCCGAAATTACGCTTAATTTGCCGGGGCGCGATCAAAAAATTGAGGAATTTAAGCAGTTTATTCGTAATCTGGGCGCAGCAGGTGTTTATTACAACACATATGCGCATATGGCGAATGGCATTTGGTCATCTGCTCCCACGCAAGGGCGCGGCGGCATGATGGCGCGACGGCTTGACCTTAACAATGCAATCGGGCGTTGGATTGACGAGACCTATACCGGCGAATTGACGCATGGGCGGCTGTATAGCGAAGAAGAATTGTGGGATAACTATACCTACCTGATTCGCCAAATTGCGCCGGTGGCCGAAGAAGCCGGTGTGCGAATTGGCATTCACCCCGATGACCCGCCGGTGTATGCGCTGGGTGGCGTGCCGCGCTGCATGTTTGGCAATTTTGCTGGCTACCAAAAGGCCATGACGATTGCCGATAGCCCCAATATTGGCGTGTGTTTGTGTGTGGGCTGCTGGCTAGAAGGCGGCACGGTGGGCATGGGCGTTGGCGTGACGGATGCAATTAAGCATTTTGCCGCCCAAAACCAGTTGTTCAAGGTGCATTTTCGCAATGTGTCGAACCCAATGCCAGCGCCTTGGACTGAAACGCTGATTGACAATGGCTACCAAGACATGCACGCCGTGATGCGGGCCTTGCGTGAGGTTAATTTTGACGGTTGTATCATCCCCGACCATATTCCTGCCATGTTGGGCGGGCCGAGGGTTGGCACAGCGTATTCAATCGCCTATATGCGTGCGCTGGTGCAGGCGGTGAATAACGAAATGGGGTAGTGGTGATCGGCTAGAACGCCGCACTCAAGCATGATATCGTCTCACCTTCGCCCTTTGCTCAGTTACGTATTGCGCGGGCCAGCGCTGGTGTTGCTCAATACCCTCATGGGGTTGATTTTGTCGCGCACGGTGTTGGGGGTTAGCAATACGGCGGGGATTGTGTGGGGGGCGGTGTTTGGCTTTTTGACGTCGCATTGGGTGTATAACGGCTTTGACTTGGGCGGCAGATCGGGCCAAATGCGGCATATTGCGCTGTGGATGGTGGCCTTGAGTTGCACTGCTTTGCCCCCGATTGGCATGACCATCGAGAGTAGTATGCACAACTGGTGGGGGCAACGGATTGGGCCGGTGCGGGTGCAAGATTTGCCCAACCTGCCGACGCACGACCAATTTCAAATGAGCGACGCGGTTTTGCGGCCTGAATTGGGCGCAAAGATTTATCGCACCAGCAAAACCAAAAGCGGCACAAGCACCTCGATCTATGGTGCTGTGCCGGTGCTGCCCGCCAATGCCGACTTAAGCCAGCCGGTGCAAGTTTGGGCCGTATTTGAGCGATATGACGCCGAACCCGTTAAAGGCGCAGCGGTTTGGCTCATTCGGGCGCATGATAACCCCGACGAGTTTTTGGCGGCGGCGCAAGATGCCGCCCAGCGTCATCGTTTGCGGCTGGCCCCACAGCCCATCTTTGTCACCGCCACCGCCGATGTTGATACGTTTATGCAATCCAAACGCGACAAAATGACGGCGACGGTGCTGGTTTGTTGCGTGTTTTCAATGATTTTGGGCGGCTTGCAATATTATTTTAGGACTTACGCGCATTAAAAACATTTCACCACAAAGAACACAAAGTGCGCAAAGAAAAGAAAGATTTTCCTGCCCTGCGGACTTGTCATAGATGGGATTAGCAAAGCAAATTACACAAAATGCGGACGCAACCCTGCACAACGTGGTTGATGCGACAGGGCAGGCGATCAAAACGTGTCATTTATAAAATGTAGTGAGGCACAAATGTATTTTGTGCCCCACTACAATAAGATAACTTGAGATAGATCAAACGTTACTGTCCGTGTCAGGAATTTTATAGCCCGGCTGGGGGCGGCAACGCGCCAATTTGCGATAGTAATGACATCGCATCTTGATAATTGATAAGGCGAATCAGCTTGCCATTGCGCCAAGTATGAAATTCGCAAACATTCAGACGAACGGTGCGCCCACTGGGTGGAATTTCCCCCATAGGTGTGGGGAATACGCCTGTATTTGTGCCAATCCCTACAAATTCGATGGCGACTTGATTTTCATCGGTGACGGTATTGGTATGCTCAATCACAATATCGGGGAATGCTGTTTTGAACGCCATAAAAAAGCCTTGAAATTGATCTTTGCCTTTCAAACTCATACCATTTGAATGACTGACCACTTCAATATCGTCATCGGCAAAGGCCAAGATATCGGCAAAACGATTTTGGCTGAATGCCTCGTGAATGGCTTGGGACAATTGGAGATTGGTTAGATTAGACATGATTTTTTACCTCTTTATATAGTTGTAGTTGGTTTTAGTCTTAAGACTATGCCCCAAGCATAGCCAACAACGGCGAAAAACACATTCGGCAAATTACGAAGTTTTTTATGCCGCACTACGTAGTTTTAGCCCAGCTTGCGTTGGGTGGCCCACACAGCCAACTGTGTGCGCGAGGTAAAGCCCAATTTGCCCATTGCATTTTCAATGTGTTTTTCTACGGTGCGCTCGCTGACCACCAGTTGCTCGGCAATTACTTTGTTCGTGCTGCCGTTCGCCAGATGTCCTGCCACTTCGCGTTCGCGGGTCGTGAGGCCATCATAGGCATATTTCTGGGCTTGTAATCGGGTCAACTGCGTAGCGGTGGGTTTCAGCGACTCTAACCCGTTGTGCAATCCCAACCGTAGCGCTTCGGTCGGTAGTTCATCGCTCAATTTTTGCACCACCTGTTGGGCCTGTTTATAAGCATTGGTGGACAGCATTATTTTGTTTTGAAGGTAATACAAGCGACTCAAATGAAGATACATTTGCCATAATATTGGCAATAGCTGCTGTTGCGTTGCCGCATTGATGGCAATGAGCCATAGTGACTCGGCTTCATTAAAACGATTGAGGGTTAGCAATGACAATGCTTGCCAATGCCATAAACGCGGTGACCCCCTGGTTGACGCAGGCTGATGGGCAAATTCGCTTAATGCCGAAAAGAGTGTGAATGCATCTTTAGCATGGCCTTGGGTTAACAATAATTCAGCGCGTATTGCCAAAAACAACCTCCGTGAAGTGGTTTGGGCGTTCTCGAGCGTAATGTTGGGTATTGACAAAAGTTCGCTTGCTTGTGTCAATTTGCCTTGGGCGATGAAGGTTGACGCTAAAAAAGCACGGACAGTGTTTAAAAATTCTGAGGCACCAAGTTTTAAGGCTAAGTTTAGGGCACGCTCAAGGTGTGTTTCTGCTAAAGCAAATGCAAAGCAATCATGATAGGTTTTACCAAAGGCGACATGGGCAACGCCTTCCCAGATTGGAGCTTCAATTTCAAGCGAGATGTCAACACTGTTACGGGCGCAATTTAAGGCACGGGTGTATTGCCCACGCACCCCCATCGCAAGCGCCAAAAATGCGTTGGCATTTGCTTCGCCAAATCGCCAGTTGATTTGTTGTGCAATACGCAACGCCTCACTGCCAAGCTGCCAACAAGACTCAACAGGGATATCGGCAAAAGCCGCAACATCACCTTGGTAACACCCCCCTCTAAAGCTGGCGGTGGCAAGACACGAGGCGAGATGGGTAAGGTGTTTGTGTTGGCGAAATAAGGCAGCGGCTGTATCGTGATGGATGAGTGAAGCCGGATAGTTGCCGCGAACGATCTGTGTAATGCCCAATAGATCATGGCTGAGCGCCAAGCCGAGCGCATCCGATTGGGTGTTAAAAATGGCGAGCGCTTCGGTATGGAGCTGTTGCGCAATGTTGGGTTGCTCCATGTTCAAATGCCAATTGCCAATGCGATTAAGGCTGTTGCCAAGCAATATAGGGTTGTTTAATCCTCGCGCTGTGGTTAAGGCCAATGATAAATAATTTCCGGCGACATTCATATCGCGTCCAGTCCACAAAAAACCGAGCCTAAAGCGGTAATCCCATTCGGCATGTCGGTCATTGATGCGTTCAGCAAGTGCAAGTGCTTGCTCATAACCCGTTCGTGCTTGCTCAAACTCCCCCAATAACTCATGGCTTTGCGCTTGTGCCCCGTAGAGTTGCATTAAGTTTGGTTGATAAGCGATGTCTGTATGCCAATTTAGCTTGGTTAAGGCGGTGATTGCACGCCCGAACTGTTCGATTGCAGCGCGAGGGGCATCAAATTGTTGGGCTTGTTTCCCTGCTTGTTGTGTCAGTTCCCATGCCGATTGCCAAAGTTGGGCTGCATAAGCGTGGTGGGCTAATTCGGCGAGCGATAAAGCCGCTTGATTTTCTGGCGCTTGCTGTAAGGCTTCAAAAATACGCCGATGCAACAACTTTCGCTCATGGGCCAATAGTGAGTTGTAAATGGCTTCGCGGGCGAGTGCGTGGCGAAACTCAAAATATTCGCCCCCATTTTGCAACGCCACTTCAACGACTAATTGCTCGGCGATCAATAGTTTGATCAACGCTAACAAATCTTGGTCTTGATGCCGGGTTAGCTGTTGCAACAACTCAAAACGAAAGCGCCGTCCAATCACGGCTGCCCAATCAAGCACCTCGTTTGCTGACGCACTTAACTTTTGCCGTCGCTGCTGAACCGCCGCTTGCACCGTGCGCGGAATTTGCATTTTAGCGAGCGTTTTGCGGGTCCATATGCCACGATCAAGATAAATATCGCCATAACTGACCAATGATTTGAGCGTTTCTTCGATAAAAAATGGGTTGCCGTCGGTTAAGGTGTGAATTGTTTCTAGAAAATCGCGCCGAATTAAGTCTTGTTTGAAAATAGCGCGGATAACCTCACTGGTTTGCTCGATATTGAGCCGCTCAAGACTGATTTCGTAGGCAAGTCGCCCTCGTTCAAGTGCGGCCAAGGTATATGCTAACGCGCCTTGCGTTTCATCTTGTCGAAAAGATAAGATCAGCAGAATCGGCTTTGTTGTGATTTGTCGCGCAAATTGAGTTAAAAATTCGAGGCTGATGTCATCACACCAATGCACATCTTCAATCACAATTAGTAGGTATTGGTGTTGCGGCTGTGTTTTATGCTTAATCTCGACGCCATAATCGAGCAAAAAACCGTTGAGCATGGCAAAAATCTGGCGTTTGATGGCTTCGGGTTCGTGGTCGTCACCCAGTCGCCTTGCCAGCAGTTGAGTTAATACAGCGAGCACTTCACTCAACTTTTCAGCCAGTTGCACGGGCAAAGGCTCAAGCGTGTTCAGAGGTTGTCGTAAATTTAACAGAGGGGCATAGGGCAGTACCAAATCTGTCTGGTAACACTGCCCTTCTAAAATACCAAAATGGAGACGCCCCGCATGTGACTTCACTTCTGCGATTAAACGCGATTTGCCGATGCCGGCTTCTCCAGTGATTAAAACAATATGCCCATTTCCAATTTGAGCTTGGATAAGCGATTCTTGTAACTGTGTGATTGCGTTGGCCCTACCGCTGAGGATAGGAGAAATAATGCTTTGAGCAAAATTTTGTTGCATGGTCATCGCAGCATTAAATCGCTAGCTTTTATTTCAACAAATACGCATATGCCTTACGAAACTTCGCCACTTTGGGCGCAATGACAACTTGGCAATAGGGCTGGCTGGCGTTATTGCGGTAATATTGCTGATGATACGCTTCGGCCTTGTAAAAATGGTCGAACGGCGCGACTTGGGTCACAATCGGGTTGGGCCAAATGCGCTCAGCCATGAACCGCGCAATCACTTGCTCGGCGACGGCCTTTTGCGCGGCATCGTGATAAAACACCGCCGAACGGTATTGCGTGCCCACATCGGCCCCTTGCCGATTGAGTGTGGTGGGGTCATGCACGGTGAAGAAAACGATGAGCAGTTCTTCGTAGCTCACGACACTCGGATCAAACGTAACTTGGATGACCTCGGCGTGACCCGATTCGCCACTGCACACTTGGCGATAAGTCGGGTTTTGCATCATGCCTCCAGCATAGCCCGATTCGACCTTGCTCACGCCACGCACATTTTCAAACACGGCCTCGACACACCAAAAACACCCGCCTGCCAAGGTGGCGACGGCGGTTTGGGTAGATTGATTATTGGTTGGGTTATTCATCATGCTTATTGACGCTTTATCAGTGCATTTTTATACGTTGGTGTGCATGGGTGCGCATATGTGTTATATGCCAATTTTCACTGTGCCTGCTCTGTGGTATGCAGGCAGGCACAGTGGAAATTGACTAAAAAACTTATTTATGTTCTCGACTCTAGCATTGTTAAGTTATTATCTTTAGTTTTACAACTTTTATTCTTTGATTTTTAGCATTACGGGGCACAAGAAGGGATGGGTGCACTTGGATTACTTGGGTCTTTCACAATATCCCAATATGTAGCTACTGCTGCACATAGAGGATCTTTTTTGGTGATTTGTATTTGCTTTCTTAAATTCAGTTTGAACTGCGCTTCTGTTGCAGATGCAATATTATCGTAAGTCTTGTCCAAGATTATTGCGGCTAACGTGATATCAATAAGATCTGAAAGTCCTTTGCTATCTTGTCTCAGCATGGCATTAACCTCCAAAGGAAAAACTGGTGAACCAGCAGATGTTCGGCTAAAAGGAGTTACTTTTTGCCCGCTAAGTTTATAGTATTCTAAAATTTTGCTATATGTGATATACCCTATTGTGTGTCCTTGATATACAGCATCAATTGCAGCACGACGATCGGTATAATCTTTTGTCTCGTTTATTAAATTTGCACACTTGGAAAATATATTTCTTGCCTCGGCCCTCCCTGCTGTATTAGTAAGTGCTGCAATCTTTGCATCAGAATTTTTTTCTAGAAATTTGCAAATTTGCTCTTCCACGGTTCCTGCGCCTGTAGTAGGCGGTAATATACTTGTTCTTGTTATGGAAGTTAATATGGCTAACTCATCTGATGCGTAAGTAAGACTATTACAAATCGTCGGTCCAGATACACAGTTACCTAAGCTTTGTGGTACAGCCGCAGCTACAATATCAGATGTTTTAGAAATTAAGCTGGTATGCCGTTCCTGTATCTTGACTCCCATTTGGTTAACCTTTAAATTTAGGGATGTGCTTGCGCTCCAACGGCGTATGATCTCATTAAATAATGCAACTTCAAAACCGTCAAAGGTATTAAGGCCTGTTGTTATCTCGCGTGCAAGAGGTGCAGACTCAGTTCCAAATGCAATGATCAGAGGAATTTGGTTATTTTTTAGAGTGTTAATGGTCGCAGAAACATTACTAAAATCTTTTTTGAGGGGATTTAATAGCGGAGATGCTGGGGGCGCAGTTGGCGGAGATGCTGGGGGCGCAGCTGGCTGAGATGCTGGGGGCGGAGTTGGCTG
>JAHBAL020000245.1 GCA_018500105.2 Anaerolineae bacterium | reverse complement strand
AGATGTGTATAAGAGACAGGGGTTGTATACCTCACATTTTGAAAATCGCAACAGCGGGGCAGACTTGCTGGCACAGACCCGCCAGCAACAACGCTGGACGCCCGAATTTGACTTTAGGTGCAATGGCGAACGCATCACCAGTTTGGGCGCAGGCTGGGAGTTGGTGGCGGACAATGGCGCATACCCGCAAGCCGATTTTGCGCCCGCCTACGCCGCGCCTTTAGTGCTGCATCTGCGCCACCGCACCCGCGATTTAGATGTGATTGTGGCGTATCACGGCACGGCGGCAGGCACACGCAAAGCGTATTGGGTTCAAAATCGCTCGGCGCACAAGGTCAAATTAACCCACGTGGTGATCGAAACCTTGCCCGCCGAGATTGGCACACCCGGCGAGTTGTTGCTCGACGTGCATTATGGCGCATTGCCGCGTGAAACATTTTTTACCGGACGGGTGGATGATTGCGCGATTGTGCTGCGCAACCCGCGCACGGGCGATCAGGTGATGGCGCTGAACGAAGCGCCGGGCCACACCAAACGGGTGGAATCGGGCGCATGGTTTTGGGAGGGGCTGTTGCGCATTATGTATGACACCGATTTGTCCCCGCTCGAAGTCAACCTTGCGCCACAATCGGGTTGGGGCACAGCGGCGGCGCAGATAATGTTGATCGGCGGCGAGGGCGATTTTGCCGATGCCCGTTGGGTGATGCCCGCTGCCATTCAGCCGTTGCTGCGCAAACCCGCTGCTCGCGCCGCGTGGCATTACAACACATGGGACCCCTTTGGCACGCAGATTAACGCCGCCACCGTCATGCAACTCATTCCCATCGCGGCGCAAATGGGGTTCGAGATTTTCACCATTGACGACGGCTGGCAAGCGCGTTATGGCGATAACGCTGTGAGTGAGGCGCGTTTTTCGGGCGGGCTAGATGGCATTTTGCAGGCGGTTGAATCGCACGGCATGAAGTTGGGCTTGTGGGCTTCGTTGGCAGTGCTCGACCGCGATTTGGCCGCCAGCCCCGAATTAAGCCACCTGCAATGCCGCGATGCGCACGGCGAAATTAAACACACGATGACGGCGATGGGGGAGCAAACCGTGATGTGCCTCGCCAGCGATTACGCCGACTTGGCCGCCCAACGGCTGATTGACTTGATCGGGCGTTACCGCTTGGCGTATGTCAAACTCGATTTGACCACGATGTTTAACGCCTATGGCGAAGCGCCGGGCTGCCACGCGGCGGGGCATCATCATGCCAATGCCGCCGCCTCCATCAGCCAAATTTACGCCGCCATCAAACAGGTGATGGATGCGGTGTATCAACATCACCCACACGTGCTGATTGACCTGACGTTTGAGTTGTGGGGGCAAAAACACAGCATTGATTATGGGCTGTTACGCGCCGCCGATGTGTCGTGGCTGAGCAATGTGGGCGATAACAGCCACAACGGCGCTGGCCCGCGCCAAGCCCGCACCTTGCTGTATCAGCGTGCTTTGGCGATACCGGCTGAGACGATGTTGATTGGTAATTTGCGGGCCGAATTGGGCGACATGCGCGAGAAGTTTGCCACCGCGCTCGGCGCTTGCCCGCTGTTGTTGGGCGATTTGCGCACCTTGTCGGCGGCGCAAATTGGCTGGTATGGCGAGCACATTCGCTGGCAGCGCCGCTTGCGCGATGAGGTCAATTTCACCGAAGGCTTCTTTCCGCTCGGCAATTGGCGGCAACCGAGTGTGGTCACTTGGGATGGGTTTGCGCGTCTCAGCCGCGCTGGTGAGGGCATGATCGTGCTTTTTCGCAATCAAAGCGCGGTTGCGCAGGTGCAAGTGACGCTGCCGTTACCCGGCGCGGGGCGCTACACCTTGCGGCACATCGAAAATGGGGCGGTGATGCACGTCAGCGCCGCCGAGTTGCGGGCCGGGCTGATGCTGGCCTTTGGCGATTGGGCGGTGTTGGTGTTTGAGTTGCGGGTCGCGTGATGTATTTTCGCCACAAAGCACACAAAGCGCACAAAGGTTGATATCGTAAAAGCATTTTTGTCTTTGTGCGCTTTTTGTGTTTTGTGGTCAAGGCTGTTCAAAAGTCGCCTCGTCATTCCCGCGAACGCGGGAATCTATAACCAGACAGGCACAAATCGAGTGGGTTGCGCCATTTTTTGCGGGCCTCGTTATGGATCTCCGCGTTCGCGGAGATGACGTATTGAGCGCTACGCTGACTTTCGAACAGCCTTAGCTTTGTGGTGAATATGATTTAAGGTAACACACATGGATACAACACTATTGAGCATCTTATTGGGCATCGGCGGCATGTTTGGCTGGGGAATTTACGATTTTTTAGGCGGCGTTTTTTCAAGGCAATTCGGTTCTTTTAAGTCGTTATTTTGGTCGCAATTGGCCGGGTTAATCAGCATTTTTCTGCTTGCGCTGTGGCTCAAGGCCGATATGACGCTTTCCGGCACGGCGCTGCTGTTGGCCCCGATCGCAGCCGTCGTCTATTCAGTTGGCTATTTATTTTTCTTCAAGGGCTTTGAAAAAGGCAATGTGTCTATTATTGCCGCGACCATGAATTTATGGACGGTGTTTACGATGTTTTTTGCGTTTGTGTTGATGGGGCAACGGCTTACCGCCATCCAAACCGTTGGCGTTTTGTTGATCATTGCTGGCGCAACCCTCGCTTCAATGGATTGGGGGCGGATTCGACATCAACCGCTGCAATTGTCATTGGGGGTCAAAGAAGCCGTCATAGGCGCTTTCTTTTTCGGCATTTTTTGGAATATCAGCGAACTTATTTCCGAAGAAATAGGTTGGTTGACGACGACGCTGTTGGTTAAGCTGGGGATTGTCATCTTTTTGTTGATTTTTGCTCTTGCTAAGCGACAAACGCTGGGGCGGCTCAATAGTTCGGCCAAAGTCAAAGCCATGATCTTGCTGATGGGCGCAATTGAAGTCGGCGCGGTGTCGCTGGTCAATTATGGGCTGACCATCGGCGATGCTATTTTGATCACGCCCATCGCTTCGGCTTTGTCAGTGGTGACGATTATGCTGGCGGTTGTTTTCTTAAAAGACCGCGTCTCTAAGCCACAGGGGTTAGGCATCGTCATGGCGATTGTGGATATTGTGACGACGGGGGCATGAGTGGCGAGGTCTAAACTAACCGCTCCACATCCCCATGATGATGCCAATTGTGGACGGTCGTCCATAGCAACATTTCGCGCAGGGTGAGATTGCCCAAGATCGGGTGGGGGAGGCGGTAAACATCGAGGTCGGCCTCGTCCCACGCGGCGACGGCGGCGCTCAATTTTTCGCCAGCGCTGGCCCAATTTGCCAAAATGCGTTGCTGGGCGGCGGCAAAGTCGCTGCTGACGTTGACATTTTGCGGCACATAGCGCCCGCTGGCCTGTGCGCCCTGTCGCAAGGCTTCGACATACAGGTGTTGAATGGTGGCGTAATCCCGCGAGGCTGGCTTGGCGGCGTCGCTGGCCTCGGCTTTGCCAAACATACTTGCCAACACCAAACGCGGCATTTTCAGCCCGCGTGTGACCGCGCTCAACGATTCGACCAAATGCACCACATTTTCGGCGGCAGACCACACGCCCGCCGGATGGGCGAAAAACGCCTGTGGCGCAAATCCTTGGCACAGTTGGCGCACGGCCTCGTGTGAGGCGTTTAGGGCGGCAATGAGTTCGGTTTTGGTGTTGGGGGAAATAATTTGGCTTGTCATGATTTTTAAATTACGGACGTTCGTGTTTATATTTTTTACCACAAAGCACACAAAAGACACAAAGAAAGAAAGGTGTTCTTCGTGTCATTGGCGGTGGCCTATTTAACTTGTGAGCGATATTGGCGATTGATAACGGGCGAATAGGGCGTGGGCTTGTTGTCGCCCAAACAGGCAAAGGTCAGTTTCGCGCCCCAGCGAACGCCACAACAAGGTCGCCATTTGTAGCCCGTGAAACTCGAAGGCGAAGGCTTTGGGGTCGGCATCGGCACGAAATTGCTGTTGGGCAATGGCCTCGGCGGCCATATGTTCGATCCAATGCAAATAACGCTCATAGGGAGCGATGACAGCAGCCCGCAGCGCATCGTCGTTGCTGTCGTCTAATTCAAGCAAGGCGTTGGTAAAAAAGCAGCCACCGGCAAAGGTGCGATTGGCGACATAGGCAAACCACGCCTCGCACATGGCCTGCAAACGCGGCAGGCCGGGCGCGTGCTTTTGCGCCTCGCTAAAAATAGCCCGCATAAATACTTGTTCGGCTTGCGCAATGACTGCCATTTGCAGGTCGTGCTTGGCGTGAAAATGGGCGCATACCCCGCCTTTCGACATGCCGATTGCCTCGGCCAAGCCGCCGATGGTGATGCCATTTAGCCCATATTGTGAGGCGTATTGGGTGGCATGGTCGAGAATTACACCGCTGGCGTTGCTAATTTTGGGCATACCATCATTATACAATACGATCGTGTTTTTATGGTGTTGTCTGTTTGCGCGGCGTGATTTCAACGGCAATTTATTTTGTTTGCAATAATAAGTCTATATGTCTTCAACCTCCGAATTTCGATTGGCTGAGCTTATGGCGGCTTTGTCGGTGGCGACTGATCTTGGGATGGGGCAACCAATGTTATTTGCACAACATAGTTGCGTCTTGTCAATGCGCTTGGGGGGCGTGCTTGGGCTGTCGTCCGCCGAATTGCAAAATTGTTATTACCAGTCCCTCTTGCGCTATATTGGCTGCAATGCCACCACTCACGAGCTGGCCGCCGTGTTGGGAGATGAAATTGCCGCCCGCACCGATTTTGCAGCCATTGATATCGGTAATACGAGTGAGGTCCTGCGCGTTATGTTGCGGCATGTGCGACAAGCCAATGCCAAGGTAAGCTTGATTGAAGCAACAGGCGCGATCATTCAAGCCTTGCTTAATTTCAAAACGATTTCGCAACAAAACTTTAATGGGCATTGCGAAGTTGCCCAACGGCTTGCCCAACGTATTGGGTTTGATCAATCGCTCATTCAGGGGTTGGGGCAACTCTATGAACGCTGGGACGGGCGCGGATTACCACATGGCATTAAAGGTGAAAAGATTACCATCGCGGTTCGGGTGGTGGCTTTGGCTCAAGATGTCATCATTGCATACCGCAGCGGCGGGGTTGAAATGGCGGTAAACATGGTGCAAAAACGCCGCGCTGGTGAATATGATCCCAGTATTGCAGATGTGTTTTGTCAACATGCCAATGAATTATGTGCTCAACTCGAAACCGAACCCACTTGGGACGAATTGCTGGGCCTAGAACCTGCCCCGCCCATTTTATTGAGTGAGACCGAGTTTGACAATGCGTGTTTAGCAATGGCCGATTTTGCCGATATCAAATCGCCCCACACCTTAGGGCACTCACGCGGGGTGAGTGTATTGGCTGAAGCTGCCGCTCGTCAGCTTAAGTTGCCGCAAAATGAGATCACTTTAGTGCGCCGTGCGGCGCTATTACATGATATCGGGCGGGTTGGGATTTCAGCCGGTATCTGGACCAAATCGGGGCAACTGAGTGAGCGTGAATGGAACCAAATTCGCATGCACACCTACTATACTGAATGTGTGTTGGCACGTCCGGCGCGGTTGGCTGAACTTGGCAAGCTGGCAGGATTGCATCATGAACGATTAGATGGCAGTGGTTATCACCGCAATTGGCCTGAACCCATGTTGCCGATGACAGCGCGGGTTTTGGCGGCTGCCGATGTCTTTCAGGCGCTGGTTGAACCTCGCCCCCATCGCCCAGCCTACTCACCCGAACACGCAGCTACGATTTTGCAGACCGAAGTGAGTGCAGGCAAATTAGATGCCAGCGCCGTTCGTGCGGTTTTGTCGGCGGCGGGCATTCAGGGCGATAAACCTGAACCTACAAAAACTTGGCCCAATGGGTTAACCCAACGCGAGGTGGAGGTCATTCGCCTAATTGCGCGGGGCAATAGTACCAAGCAAATTGCAGCGGTGCTGGTTGTTTCTCCAAAAACCGTTGATAATCAAACCCAAAGCATTTATGCCAAGTTGGGTATTTCGTCACGTGCTGCGGCAGCTTTATTTGCCGTTGAGCATCATTTGTTGTAAAGTCGTGAAATAGGGAACTTTCCCTATCGTGTTTTTGCCTGTGTTTTTGTATTATGTTGTTACGGTTCAATAAACAAAAAAACTTAAAACACAAAAATAAGGATAAAAACATGAATACTTCAAATAACCTGCAACTAGGCCGCGCTCTTCTGGATGGATTCAACAATCATAATCTCGATCATTGGATTGACAGCTTAAGCGACCAAGTTGAAATCTCATACCCGGGCGCGCGTGATGGTTTGCCCAAACCGTTTGCGATTGCTTACAACCAAGCCTTCATCAATGCTTTTCCCAATATAAATTTTGTCATTTTGCGTGAAATCGCAACTGGCGAGCGGGTTGTGATTGAATGGGCTGCGACAGGCACGCATACAGCCCCCTTACAAACATTGTCTGGCAAGATGATTCCGGCCACCAGCCGCAGCGGCACGCTTAAAGGCATGTTTATTGTGGATAGCAAAGACGGCAAAATTGTGCGTGAAGCCTCGTATTGGGATCAGCTAGAACTGCTCGCTATTTTAGGGCTTGCGCCAGCATAACCGATCATTGGTATATTGACCAGCCGGATATATTAAGCGCGGTCTCAGACTGAGGTTGTCGTCATTCACTTATCAATTCGACAAAATGCGATAAATAAAATCAAGAGTTGACAAACATGGTTGTTCATTTTGTTTTTACATACCCAAAATTTACTACATGTTTGTCACCTCCTAACTAGCACCAAAGGTTATAGGGGCACAACTCAAAAACGCAATTACAATCGTAGAAGTTGATGAAAATATCCATCAGATTTTTTAATGACCGAGAAGTGCGGGCTGTTTGGGATGAAGCAAATGCCAAATGGTAGTGTAGTGTATTGGATATTGTGGCCGTAATTACTGACCAAAACGACTACGCCAAAGCCCGAAACTATTGGAAATATCTGAAAGCCAAACTTAAAAAAGAAAAAAGCGAAGTGGTTAGTGCCACTACCCAGTTGAAACTACTTGCCCCAGACGGCAAAATACGCCTGTCAGATATGCTCGATTACAAAGGCATCATCGCCTTGGGTAAAACTTAGGTAGACTCCAATCTTCAGACAGCAAAAATAGTCCAAGATAGAAAAAAACTGTGGGCAATTAACCCGATTTAACTGATAAAGAAGACCTCAGCCGGAGTCTTGTAACCCAGCGCCTGATGCAAACGCTGCTGATAATAAAAGGTGAAATACTGCGCTAATCCCGATCAAAACAAATCGCTATGTGAGCCTGTGCGAATCAAATCGAGCCGTCCGATATAAGGCACTTCGGGTTTTATCGCTTCAGGCAAAATATCATCCCGCAATTGGTAGATAAGTAACTAGTCGGGCGAGATATGGCATTCCCTGCAATCCCCATAATTGCCTTTTAGCGCATGATCTTTAAATTTTGGCAATAAGGCGATATCTTGTGCCAAATCGTTGATAACCGCAATCAGTTTATTTAGGTCTTTGCCTTGCTTTTGCATCAGACGCAAGTCTTTTTTAAACTGATTTTGCCGAACGATTTGCCTCATTCATCAGCCTCATCCAATTCGAGTAACAAATCACTGGCACTATTTACAATTTTTTGGTTTCGATTGGCACGTGCATCGGCTATTGCTTGTATTGTGGCTGTATTTGGCACTCGCATCTCAAAAGGGATTCCCCGCTCGATAATGACCCGATTGATAAAAATTCGTATTGCATCTGAGCCTGTCAACCCTACCTGAGCAAGCACTTGCTCAAACTCGTGTTTGACATCTGGCGACATTCGGGTATGGATAGATACGCTACTCATGACACCATTTTATACCAACTGCCGCCAAAAGATTAAATAACGTTGTCTAGTGCAAAAACCAACTCAAGCAGCTTTTGCCTCAATCATAAAACGCCGGCGCTTTGCGCAATTGCCCCCATTGCGCCGGATCGTGCCCGTAAATGAGCAGCGCCTGTTGCTGGTGGCACAGCGTCATCAGCCGCTGGGCGCTGGTGCGGGCCAGCGCATTCGGGAAAGTATCGGTCTCCCATTCTTCGGCGCGGTTAATGGCATCGGCGGCCAAAATGACGGGGCCGGTGTTGGGCAATTGCAGCAGCAGCGAATAATGCCCGACGCTGTGGCCGGGCGTGCTGAGCAGCGTCACGCCTTCGCACAACGTCACATCGCCGGTTAAGGTGCGCCATTGTCGCCCCGAAGGCCATTGCACCGACGAGCGCCCGCCAAAATACAGCGGTTGCGGCAAATCGCGCTCGGCTTGGCTGATGTAAATCGGCGCATTTGGAAAATCGCCGATGCCGCCAACGTGGTCAATGTGGGTGTGGGTGATGACCAAATGCGTGATATCGGCAGGCGTTAGCCCCACTTTGGCAAGCTGACCGGCGGGCGTGTTGTCGTGCGTCATATGCAAAATGCGGCCAAACGTGTCGAGGTTGTCGCGCTGGGCCGCCGCCGCAAGGTCATCGGGATACCACGCCGGAAAACCGGTATCTACCAAAATATGGGTGTGCGGGTTAGGTTGGATGAGATAGCCAACCAAGCCGATGATGCGGCCATTTTCATGCACCTGAAACAGTCCATAATCGAGAAAGGTGAGTCGCATGGGAAGATGATACACTATATTCATGACCACGATCACCGCAAAACAAGCCTCGCCAAACGGGCTAAACTGGTTTCAAGATGCGCGTTTCGGCATGTTCATCCATTGGGGACTCTATTCCATCCTTGCCCGCCAAGAATGGGTGATGCACATTGAATGCATTCCCGTGCCCGAATATGAAAAATTGGCCGCCCAATTTAACCCGACCCGATTCAACGCCGACGAATGGGTAAGCATCGCCGCCGATGCCGGGCAAAAATACATCGTCATCACCAGCCGCCACCACGACGGTTTTAGCATGTATGACACGGCGCTCAGCGATTACAAAGTGACCAATACGCCATTCAAACGCGACCCCATCGCCGAATTGGCGGCGGCCTGTGCGCGGCGTGGCGATGTGAAATTGGGCTTTTACAGCTCGCTGCTCGATTGGCATCATCCGGCCTATCGGTTTCGTGCCGAAAGTGGCCTCGCGTGGGCCGACTATATCGGCTTTTTGCACGGTCAAGTGCGCGAGCTATGCACCAATTATGGCGAGATCATGACCGTGTGGTTCGATGGCGATTGGCCGCGCCACCCCTTCGACGACAGTAACGCCTATTTTAAGCCGGGCGGTTCATTTGAATATGAGGCGCTTTATGACCTCATTCACAGCCTGCAACCGCACGCGGTGGTGCATAACAACCATCACACCGCGCCCAAACCCGGCGAAGATATTCAGGGCTTTGAGCAAGATTTGCCCGGCAGCAATTTGGCTGGCTTCAACACCACCGAGGTTGCCGCGCTGCCGCTTGAGGTGTGCATGACCCTCAACGATCATTGGGGTTATTGCGAAGCCGATCACAATCACAAAACGGCGCGGCATCTCATTCACCTGCTGGCGCGTTCGGCCAGTGTCGGGGCCAATTATTTGCTGAATGTTGGCCCGACCGCGCTGGGCGAAATTTTGCCCACCCATGCCAGCCGGCTGCGCGAAATGGGGCAATGGCTGGGGCAGTTTGGGGCCAGCATTTACGGCACGCGGGCGGGTGCGCTGGCGTTTGCGGATGGGGTAAGCACGCGCAAAGGCGACACCCATTATTTGCATATGCTGCATCACAACACCGAATGCGTTACCCTCAAAGATCTGAGTGCATTCAGCGACCCTGCCGCTGTTCGCGCCAACTTGCTCGGCGACGATACGCCGCTGCCGGTGGCGCTGCTTGGCGACGATGCGCCGCTGATTGGCAATCGCCTGCAAATTTGCATCCCGCCGCACAAACGCCATCCGCACAATACGGTGGTGGTGTTGCAATAAATGCCGTAGCGCCCGTATCGCCGATCTGTAGCGCCGATCTGTAGCGCCGTCATCCTGACGGCTCCGTGTCACCATGCTTAGTGCGTCTCATCGTGGCACATGAGGTGATCGGCGCAATAAAACGCCGTCAAGATGACGGTGCTACATGTGCGTATTCTTGTAGCGCCGTCATCCTGACGGCTCCGTGTTCCCACGTCAAAAGCGCTTCATCATGGCATGAGGTGATCGGCGCAACAAAACGCCGTCAGGATGACGGCGCTACAGATCGGCGCAATAAAACGCTGTCAAGATGACGGCGCTACGTGTAGGCGCTACAGATCGGCTCATTTACAAAAACATTTGCCAATCAAATGATAAAATTAATCTGTTTGAGCCGCACGAAGCGTCAAACACAATTGACCCAAATCTTTCAATATTGATATAGAGGAGAAAAGGACAAAATCAAATGAAGAAATTTACCACAATGACTGGCTTTGCAATCGCCACCAGCATGGTGTTGGCAGCCTGCGCCCCAGCCGCCACCCCCACCGCCTGTCTCTTATACACATCT
>JAHBAL020000464.1 GCA_018500105.2 Anaerolineae bacterium | reverse complement strand
TAAATCAAGTCACATAAATTGCCACGTCACCCCGAAGCGCAGCGAGGGGTCTTTGCGGAAAATCGGCCCGATGACTATGTTAACGCAAAGATCCCTCACAGTTTACCCTGAGCCTGTTGAAGGGTTTCGGGATGACGCGCAAAATATATGCGATTAAAGTCCATCTTGAGCATGCGGTTGGTATAATTTGGATGATAAGACGATACGCTAAAACGGCAAAAGTTTGATTTTTGCAAAATCATTTGCAAGAAACCTATTTTTATAAAATGGCAGCAGATCCACTTTCAGAACTTTTAGGCGGCGTGTTGCGTGGCGCAGGTCACGGCAACGCACAACAACACGTGCAAAATGCCGGCGCCGACCAGCTCAGCGACCTGTTGGGCAGTATTTTGGGCGGCGCAATGCAACAAGCCCCGCAACAACGCCCCAGTAGCGGCAACGCCATGGGCGACATTCTGGGCGGCATTTTGGGCGGCGCAATGCAACAATCGCCGCAACAACGCCCCAGCAGCGGCAACGCCATGGGCGACATTCTGGGCGGCATTTTGGGCGGCGCAATGCAACAATCGCCGCAACAACGCCCCAGCAGCGGCAACGCCATGGGTGACATTTTGGGCAGCATTTTGGGCGGCGCCATGCAACAAGCCCCCCAACAACGCCAAGCCCCGCAATCGAGCGGCGACCCACTCACCGATTTGTTGGGCGGCATCTTGGGGCGCGGCGCATCACCAGCGCCAGCCCAAGCGCCACAAACATTCCCCTCCTCCGGCGGCGGTGGCATCCTCGACATCTTGGGGTCACTCGTCGGCGGGTCGCTCCAAGGTGGCTCGGCGGGCAGCTTGGGCGCACAAGGTGGCGGTCTGACGGACCTGATCGGTATGATGATGGGCGCAAACCAAATGGGCGGCTTGGGCGCCATTGCAGGCACACCCTTTGCCCCAATCATCGCCGCTTTGGCGAAGAAAATGGGCATCAACCCCATCATCGCCACAATTGTGGTCGGCTATTTGCTCAATAAATTGTTCTCATCGGCCCAACAACCACAGCAAACCCAACGCGGTATGCCCGCCCAACGCGCCCCACAACAATCGGGCGGGGGCGTGCTCGACAGCTTGCTAGACCGCTTCGGCAGCAACAAACCCGTTGACCGCAACTATATCCATGCCAGCGGCATGGCCGATGAATTGGCTGAAACATCGGGCCTAAATCCCAACCAAGCCACCGACGCCTTGCAAACCCTAGTCGGCATGCTCGGCGGCAACACCGGCCAACCCACCCAGCAACAACCCCAAAGCAACCTCAAAGGCTTGCTTGATCAATGGCAATAAGGAAGTGCAAAGTGCAAAGTAAAAAGTTCTTAGCACTTTGCACTTTTTACTTTGCACTTTGCACTATATATATATGGGACGTCAAAATGCAATGCCGCCACGCCAGATTGTGGACCGCGTGGTAAAGAGCGTGGTGCAGGTAGTGGCACTCAAACGCTCGTGGGTGGGCAATTATTCACCGGCATGGACTGGCTCTGGCACAATGGTTGACCCGCGTGGATTGGTCTTGACCAATTGCCATGTCGCCAACCCAAGGGCGATGGGAATGCCCGCGCCCGCCGCCGATGTCATGGCGATTGCGGTCACCAACCGCACAGACGAACCACCCGCCCTCACCTACCTATGCGAAGTAGTCGTCTTTTCGCCCGAACTTGATCTGGCGGTTTTACGCATCATCGCCGATATTAACGGCAACCGCCTCAACAGCCTGAATGTGCCTTATATTCCGCTGAGCAACAGCGACGAGTTGGAATTGGGCGACACCCTGAGCATTTTCGGCTATCCGGGCATCGGCGGCAAAACCATCACCTTCACCAGCGGCGCAGTCTCTGGCTTCACCAGCGAAGAAGGCGTGCGCGAACGCCGCGCATGGATCAAAACCGATGCCACCATTGCTGGTGGCAACAGCGGCGGCACTGCCGTCAACGAAAATGGCGAATTAGTGGGCGTGCCCACCCAAGCCGCTGCTGGCGCAAATATTGTGCCGGTAGACGCCCGCCCGGTGGTTGACACCAACCAAGACGGTCGAGTTGACCAAAACGACTCGCCCATGACCATCGGCGGCTTTATCAACGGCTTGCGTCCAGTCAATTTGGCATTGCCGCTGCTGCGCAAAGCCGGCATGAACGTGGACGCGAAACAAGATCACGGGCAATACCAGCAAGCGCCAAGTGCGCCATTGCCCCAAACCCAGCCCAAGGGCAGCGGCCCACGCTTCGGCAACTTGCTCTTTAGCACCCAAGTCACCGACGACGGGCGGCCCATTAACCCAACCACCAACTTGATGCGCGGCGCAAACCAATTGTTTGCCTCGTTTGAATTTTCGGGGCTGCGCAATGGCATGCCGTTTACCCAAGTGTGGGCGGTGAATGGGCAAAAAGTGGTCGAAAATACGGCGGAGTGGGAGGATGGCGAATCGGGCCGCAAGACCATTGTGCTTGGTAATCAATCGGGCCTGCCCGATGGCAAATACCACGTTATTTTGGCGCTCGGCCAACAAATTATGGCCGAAGGCGAGGCGACGGTGGGCCGCCACGAAAGCGACACCGACACCCAAATCAACGGCAAAATCGTGGATCATCTGACCGGCCAAGGCATTGCCGATGCGCTCATCATCGTGCTGCGGCCCGATGCCTCGGTGCAGCAATTTTTGGCAACGCAAGCGCGTGAATTGGCGTTTACCTCGGCCCGCACCGATGCCAACGGCGCATTTGCGCTGCCCACCCAACTGCCCAAAGGCCACGCTTATGGATTGGTGATCGTGGCACGTGGCTACGAAGATCTGACGCTGGATGGCGCATTGCAAGTCAGCCCAGACGCGGGTGAACAAGCCGAAATTGGGCCAATTCCGCTCGCCCGCGAATAAAACCAATCGCTTAATCAAGCTGGAATAAATTAAGTTACATAAATTGCCACGTCACCCCGACGCGCAGCGAGGGGTCTTTGCGGAAAATCAGCACAATGATTAAGTTTACGCAAAGATTCCTCCTCGTTCCTCGTCGGAATGACGCGCAAAATATATGCGATTAAAGTCCATCTT
>JAHBAL020000003.1 GCA_018500105.2 Anaerolineae bacterium | reverse complement strand
GTCATAGTAGCCGATGCCATAGCCCAGCCGTGCCGATTTGCCGTAGCCCGTGCGCAGGGTTGGCGGGTCGCCGGTGGGCGCGAAGGCCAGCAACGGCACAATAAACAGCCCAATCTCGCCAATTGGCACTGGGCGAATGGCTTTCGGCACACGCAGCCCCCATTCCCCAACATAAAAATCGGCCTCATCGAGCGAGGCGATTTCGATACACGGTGTGTCTTGGCTGCCTTTGATAAATAGCGGAATGGCGACGCGCTTGCCATTGGCGAGCGCATGACGGATAATCGGCTGCACGTCCAACTCATTGCCGAAGGTGAGGTAGGTGTGAACGACCTGCGCGGCCTGATATTCGGGCAAAGCCAACCCCTGTGCATACACCTCGGCGCTGCCACGTGCCACTTGTTCGGGCGATAGCGCATCGCGCCGCGTGCGCATTTCGCGCCGTAGCCCACGCTTTAGGCTTCTAATGTTACTTCCATCCATTGTTCCTCCTCACAGGCCACATAGCCAAATTCATAATTGCCATTGCTGGCGATCGCACGATAGTTGTCGAGCCAAATCACCAACCCCAACGGGCCACGCGGCACAAATCGGGTGCGCATCACCTCGCGCCCGTCAATTAAAAATTGTGCCATATCGTCGCGCCAATCAATCTCGAAACGATGCCACGCCGTCCAGTCATTATCTAGCACAACTTCATTGGCCCGCACCATGGCTTGGGCCGAGGCCATAATCGGTCGGCTGAGCACGGGTAGGCGCAATAGCGGGTTGAGCAATCGGCTGAGCAAGCCAAACAAACGCGGGTTTTGCAGACCCGGCAAAGCGGCGCTATCGAGTGTCGCCGCCTTAAAACCCCACCCTGCCACCCCGCGCACGGTGCGCATGTCGGACTGGCGCGAGGCGTTAAAAAACCACACATTGCACGGCGGGGCCAGCACATCGCCGCTTTGCCCAAAGGGGTGATTCCAAAAGCCAAAGCCACTTGTGCCGGTCATCAATTGATGCGAGAAGCGGGCCGATAAACTCAGCCGTGTGGGTGGGCGATGTGTAAACGCAAACGCGCCATTTCGCTGGTAATCGTCGAGTTGGGCATTGGCATAGGCCGTTGCGCTGGTGGGCGGCAAGGTCAGCCGAAAACCTTGTGCCAGCCCGTGAACCTCGCCGCCATTGACGCAGTATGGACGCAAAAACATGTTTATGGGTATAGTATGCCCCATGCGAATTATCTTACAACGTGTTTTACGGGCCTCAGTCACGGTCAGCGGCGACGTGGTGGGGCAAATTGGGCAAGGCGTGCTGTTATTGGTGGGCGTGACGCACAGTGACACCGCCGCGCAGGCTGATTGGTTGGCGAACAAAATCGCCAGTTTGCGCATCTTTCCGGCGCTTGAGGGCCGCTCTGGTTTTGACCGTTCGCTGATTGAGGTGGGTGGGCAAGTGCTGGTCGTGTCGCAATTTACGTTGTATGGCGAATGCGCCAAGGGCCGCCGCCCCGATTTCATCGCCGCTGCCAAGCCCGATCTTGCCGCGCCGTTGATCGAGTATTTTGCCGCCACCTTGCGCGGGTTGGGCCTCGTCGTTGCCACTGGTCGTTTTGGGGCTGATATGCAGGTGGCGCTGGTGAATGATGGGCCGGTGACGTTGGTGTTGGAGCGGGATTAGGGATTGGTAAGTCTATGAGACTTGCTTATGATAAGATATTTGACATGATTCAGCGTCTTTCGATTAAAAATTTTAAGTCGTGGGCAAACCTTGAAAATATGGAGTTTGGCAAGGTGACTGCGGTGTTTGGGCCAAATAGCAGCGGCAAAACCAGCTTGATTCAATTTTTGCTCATGCTCAAACAGACGGCTGAGTCACGTGATCGGCGTATTTTGAATTTGGGCGGCACTGAAAGAGATTATGTTGATTTAGGTAGTTATGAGGATGTGGTTTATGGACACCATATTAGTCAGAGTATTGAGTTTAATGTAGGTTTTATTTCTAATCAAAATCAAAATACTGTTGATTTAAACACAGAATATCAAATCAAAGCTGGATTTAAGATCAAGGATAAAAAAATTTTTATAGATGAGCTTGTATTTTTAGTATCTGAAGACGAAGATCAAACTTATATCAAGTTAATTCACAAGCAGAAAAATGATGTGTTTTTTAATATATATTCATCAGGATCGGGGTTTGATTTGGCAGTCATTGGAGATAATCTTTTTGACTTTAATCTGGATAAAAATGATTTTATGACTAGATACGCTTCAAGTCAGGTTCTTACAGATGGACTCTGGGATTTTTTCGAATTAGAAAAAATAATTAGTAATCCATCTCAGCAGTTTTCTCTGAAACTTAAAAACATTCATTATCTCGGCCCTCTACGTGAATATCCCAAACGGGAATACCGCTGGACAGGCGAGGTTCCACAGTCAATCGGGATACGAGGCGAATATGCTGTGCAGACGATGCTTTCGAAAATTCAATCAGTTCAACCTGCCGAGCAAGCGGAATTAATCAAAGATGTAAGCAAATGGCTGAAGCGTTTTGGAGTCATAGATGAGCTTGATTTGTCATCAATTTCAAAGAATTCTAGACTATTTGAGCTAAAAATTAAGTCTAGAAACTATGCACATTGGGCCAACCTTATGGACGTTGGTTTCGGGGTTTCACAGGTGTTACCCGTCATCGTATTGGCTTATTTTGCGCCACCGGGGTCAATTATCATTCTCGAACAACCTGAAATCCATTTGCACCCCAGCGTGCAAGCCGAACTCGCCGATTTGTTTCTCGAAGTCGCCTTGACACGTAATGTGCAATTTTTTATCGAAAGCCATAGTGAGCACTTGTTGATGCGATTACAGCGTCGTGTTGCTGAGCGATCTGGTGAATTTGCCAATTTGACGGAAAATGACGTCAAGCTCTATTTTTGTAAACGGGAAACCGATGCTTCGATATTAGAGCCGCTCGAAATGGACGAATATGGGCGCATTAAAAATTGGCCGAAAGAGTTTTTTGGCGATCCGCTTGGTGAACGGGCGGCGATGACAAAGGCCATGTTAGCTCGAAAGATGGCAATGAATGGACAAAATGGTCACAAGGCATGATCTATGGCAGCACTTGTGATTGACACAAATGTGTTTGTTGCGGCATCTGGCGATTCGTCGGCTTCGTTACAGTGTGAGCTGGCAGCGTTTCAATTTATAGCTGCACTCAAAGATACTCAAGATCACGTTATCGTTGACCACGACTTTAAAATTCTAGGCGAATACTTGAATAATTTGAAACAAGCGGCCATTCCGCAAAGCATCGGTTTCGAGTTATACAAGCGTTTGCATGACGAAGGACGGTTTGATTATCAAATCATTGCATTTGATGACGCTGGATATGCAATTTTGCCCCATACGTGCCAGACCCAAGACTTGAATGATCGAAAATTTGTCGCTGTTGCGCTGGCCCATCCAGATCGCCCCAATATTTACAACGCGACTGACTCGGATTGGAAGAATGATCAAGCAAAATTAGCCGAATGCGGCGTTTGTGTAGTTCAGTTGTGCGCTTCATAATGCGACCATGGGCATCTTCTAATCGTCTAGTCTAATCGTCAAAATGAGACAATGCGCCCATGTCACTCAAACCATGGAAAACCCTGAGCAGCCGCGAAGCGTATAAAAATAAGTGGCTGCGGCTGCGTGAAGATATTGCCGAATTGCCCAACGGCAAGCAAACCCTTTACGGCGTGATCGAGTTAGGGCATTGCGTCGGCATGTTGCCGTTTGTGGATGATGAGCACGTGGTGCTGGTGCGGCAATTTCGCTATGTGTTTGGCGAAGACAACCGCTGGGAAATGCCAACCGGCGGCATGGAGGAAGGCGAAAACCCGCTGGCAGCGGCGCAGCGCGAATTGATGGAAGAGATCCACTACCGCGCCGACTCGCTCACGTGGATCAATTCGTTTTACTCGTCAAAATCGGTCACCGACGAAGTATGTCATTTGTATATTGCGCGTGGCCTCACGCCTGCCGAATTGCCGCCCGATGACACCGAGTTTCTCGAAATTGGCGTTTTCCCATTTGCTGAAGTGGTCGAAATGGTGCTGCGCAGTGAAATTCGAGACGTGATGACGGTGACGGCGGTGCTGATTGCCGATAGAATGCGGACAAGATGAAAAAAATACATGTCATTGATTCACACACCGGCGGCGAGCCGACCCGCTTGGTGATGAGTGGCGCCCCCGATTTGGGTGCGGGCAGCATGGCTGAACGGCTTGCCATTTTTAAGGCCCAACACGACACTTTTCGTTCGGCAGTGGTCAATGAGCCACGCGGCAATGACGCCATCGTCGGTGCATTATTGTGCCAGCCCGTTGACCCGACCTGCACCGCTGGCGTCATTTTCTTCAACAATGTCGGCTACCTTGGCATGTGTGGGCACGGCACTATCGGTTTGGTGGCCTCGTTGGCGTATCTCGGCAAAATTGGCACGGGCACGCATCGCATCGAAACCCCGCCCGGCGTGGTCGAAGCGCATTTGGCCGCCGATGGCAAAGTGACCATTCGCAATGTGCCGGCTTATCGCCATGCCCATGCCGTCAGCGTTAATGTGCCCGGCGTCGGCGTGGTGACAGGTGATGTCGCGTGGGGCGGCAATTGGTTCTTTTGCGTCAAACAAACCCCCGAACAATTGGGCCAAGCCTTGGCGCTGAGCAATTTAGATGGGCTGACCGATTTGGCATGGCGCATTCGCAAGGCGCTGGGCGAGGCAAATATTACGGGTGCAAATGGGGCCGAAATTGACCATATTGAGCTATATGGCGCACCCAGTGCCGACAGCGCAAATAGCAAAAATTTCGTATTGTGCCCGGGCAAAGCCTATGACCGCTCGCCGTGCGGCACAGGCACAAGCGCCAAGTTGGCGTGTTTGTATGCCGATGGCAAATTGGGTGAGGGCGATATTTGGCGGCAAGAAAGCGTGGTCGGCAGTGTGTTTGAGGGCAGTGTTGCGTTGGTGGATGGGCAAATTATCCCCAGCATCACGGGCGAGGCCTTCGTTTGCGCCGAGTCCGATCTCATTCTTGACCCGCGTGATCCATTTTGTAATGGCATTCGTTTTTAAAACGTTGAGAAAATGTGAGCTTTTTAAATAAATCATGAGAGTTCTCACATAATTTGTTGCACTTATATTGCAAAAACCGAATTCGGCCTTACAATAAATTAGGTAAGCCATACGAATTAGGAATAACAATATATGAACGCAACATCACAATTCCCCAATTTATTTACGCAAAAACGCAGCACACTGGTCATTGGCATGGCGCTGATGGCGAATTTGGCTTGTGGCATGCCTGCTATGGCGGCGCAGCCTACCCAACAGGCAGAAAACACCCGCACCATTGCCCCCAGCGCGGCCACAGATGTCGCTGATAATTACATTGTCGTATTAAAAAACACAGCTCGGCGCGGCGACCGTGACTCGATCCGGTCACGTGCCGAGCGCCAACATGGCGCTCAAGTGCGGCATCAATATGACAATTTGGTTCAAGGCTTTTCGGCCAAAATGAGCAAGGCGGCGGCAGATGAATTGGCGAAAGATCCAAATGTGGCGTTTGTCGAACCCGATAGCATTATTAGCGTTGGCGCGAGCGAATTTGTGGCTACCAGCGCCACTCAAACCGGCGCGACATGGGGCATTGACCGCATAGACCAACGCACCCGCACCCTCAATTCGCAATATATCTACAACACGACCGCCTCAAATGTCACCGTTTATGTTGTTGACACGGGCATTCGCACCAGCCACAACGAATTTGGTGGGCGTGCCACAGGTGGTTATACCGCTATCAGCGATGGCAACGGCACAAACGATTGTCACGGACATGGCACACACGTGGCGGGCACGGTGGGTGGCGCAACCTATGGCGTTGCAAAATCGGCCAAATTGGTCGCGGTGCGGGTGTTGGGTTGCTCTGGCTCTGGCTCGACCTCTGGCATCATTGCTGGGCTAGATTGGGTGGCGCGAAACGCGCAAAAACCTGCGGTGGTCAATATGAGCTTGGGCGGCAGCGCCTCACGCGCCCTCGATCAGGCCGTTGAAAGAACCGCCACGGCGGGCATCACGGTTGTGGTTGCGGCAGGCAATTCAAATGCCAACGCATGCAATTATTCGCCCGCCCGTACCCCCAATGCAATCACAGTGGGCGCAACAACCAACGCCGACGCCCGCGCCAGCTATTCAAACTATGGGACATGTTTGGATATTTTCGCGCCCGGCTCTAGCATTACCTCGGCGGGCATTTCGAGCAACACAGCAACAGCGACGATGAGCGGAACCTCGATGGCCGCGCCGCATGTGGCCGGTATCGCGGCACTGTATTTGGCGGCAAATCCTGCCGCGACGCCGCTTGCGGTCTCTGCTGCGATTAAGGCCAATGGCTCGGCCAATATTGTCACGGGGCAGGGCACCGGCTCGACCCGCACCTTGGCCTATTCGCTCATCCCATAAAGTAGCATGCTGGTTGGCAAGGCTGGGCGGCTTTGGCTGCCCAGCGTGATTGCGTATGAGCGTGGCTTATCCCTTTGCCAAATGAAAATATTTCAAGACGATGTTTTCGAGGTAACTTTGAGTGTTGCGGCTGTTACCAGTGATGTAAAAGTCATCATTTGTCAATTGTTGGGCAACAATTGCACTGTTGGCAAATGGGGGACAAACGATATTTATTTGCAAACACGAGTCGCTTCGGGGTTTGGCGGTCTTAATCCAACCATGCTGACCATTTGGCTACAGCAACAGCCCCCAGCCGCAACACAAATTAGCATTCAAGGTCGCGCCAAAGAAAGTTTAATTAAACAACGTGCGGCACAACATGCGGTGCAGCAGTTAGCGACCCGTTTATTGGCGGTTAATTGGGCATAAAATACGAGGGTGG
>JAHBAL020000454.1 GCA_018500105.2 Anaerolineae bacterium | reverse complement strand
TGCTGCAACCAAGCCCGCCGCGCCCGCCGCAACAGCAGCCCCAGCCCAACCGGCTGCTACTGTTGCCCCCGCACAGCCAACGGCTGCGCCTGCCGCCACAAAACCTGCGGCTCAGCCGACTGCACCGCAAGCCGCCGCTACATCGGCCCCCGCCGCCCAAACCGGCGTCAAGAAGCTCAATTTAAACACCGCCAGCGCCACCGAATTTCGCACTGTGCCGAATGTGGGCAACAATATGGTGCGCGAATTTAACGAATACCGACCTTACAGCAGCATTTTGCAATTCCGCAAAGAGATCGGCAAATATGTCAACGCCGCCCAAGTCGCCGATTACGAAAAGTATGTGTATGTGCCGATCAAGTTTAACAACGCCGATGCCGACACGCTGCAACAAATGCCGGGCGTAGACAAAACCATCGCCGCGCAATTGATCGCAGCCCGCCCGTATGCCTCGAAAGACGCCTTCCTGAAAAAAATGGGCGAATTGGTCAGCCCCGAACAATTGACGGTTGGGGCGAGCTATGTCGAGTAAATGAAAAAAATGATGGACGCAACGAAAACACTCACGCAATTACGCCGCTTTTTGTTATTGCTGGCGGGCAGCATGTGCGCCGGAACCATCGCCGAATTGTGGCTAACCGATCACATGCAGAATCCGGTGCAATTTGTGCCGTTTATCGTGTGTGGTTTGGGCATGATCGTGGTGGCGTGGGTGCTCATTCGGCCCCAGCGCAAGGCGATTTTGGCGCTGCGGGTGGTGATGCTGTTGGTGGCGCTGTCCGGAATGTTCGGCATTTTTGAACACCTAGAGCATAATCTCGATTTTGCGCGTGAGGTCAGGGCGCAAGAAGCCGCCGCCTCGCCACTATGGGCAGCCCTCACCGGCGCAAATCCGCCGCTCGCGCCCGGTTTGCTGGCGGTGACGGCGCTCGTGGCAAGCGCCGCCACCTATCGCCAAAGCAGCGAGTAAGTCACCCAATCCGCAATCAATTTTGCAAAATCGCCTCAAGTCGCATCCTAATTCCAGCGGCGGGGTGCATCACAAAACTCGGTGCTTCTTTGGGCGGCGTTGTGCCGGTGTAACGCAACCGATAACGTTGCAAAATAGTCGGCACAACCAATTGCATCTCGAGCATGGCAAATACATCGCCCAAGCACTTTTTCGGCCCGCCCAGAAACGGCATAAATGCCCATTTGTGCCGTTTCTGGCTGTTTTCGGGCAAAAATCGCGTTGGATCAAATTCAGCCGGGCGATGCCAATGCTGCGCTGAGCGATGTAGCCCGCGAATGTTGAGTATAAAGCGCGTGCCTTTGGCGATATCATAATCGGCAAAGGTATCGGCCTCGTCAGCCTCTCGAATGGTGACATACACCGGCGGATACAGCCGCAACACCTCGTTAATCACACATTCGGTATAGGGCATATTGGGCAAATCGGCCAACGTCGGCATGCGACCCTGCAGCGCCTGCGCAATTTCGGCCCGCAGGGTTTGCTCGACATGCGGGTGCTGCGATAACAAATAAAACAACCACGCCATTGTTAAGGCCGTTGTTTCGTGCCCAGCAAATACAATGCCCGACATTTCGCCCACCAATTGCTCGGCGCTAAATTGCTTGCCATTTTCTTCGAGCTTGGCCCCGATCAGCATATCGAGTAAATCGCCTTGTGGGCCGTTTTGGGCGCGTTCACTCACAATTTTTGACAAGGTGCGCGTCCGCACCGACATCAAGTGTTTGACCGTGCGATTGTTTGGCGTGGGCAACCAAAGCGGCAATGGCACGATGGACGAAGCGCGTTCAAACACCAATTGCGACGTTGCCTCAAAACTTTCTTGAAAACCCGCCACATCCGTATCAATATCCACACTAAACATGGTTTTGCCAATGACGCGCATGGTCAAGGTTTTCATCTCGTGCACCACATCCACCGCCACGCCATCGCGCCATTGCGCCGCCAAGCTTGCGGCCTGATCGGTAAATGTTTGGCAAAAACCCACAATTTCGTTGCGGGGAAACGCCGGTTGCATCAAACGCCGCCGCCACAGCCACTCGTCCCATTTGTCGGTGTTAAACATCAACTCTGGCCCGCCCATGCGGTTGAGGTGCATCAAACGCCGCTCGCGCACATAATTTTTGACCCGCGTTTGCAACACATGCTGCATAAAGTCTGGGTCGGTTAGCACCCAATATTCGAGCGACGGCCCCCAACGTATCCGACAAACGGGCGCAATTTCGCCAGTAGACGACCAAAATTGCAGCGGGTCACGCCGATAGGTCAAAAAATCGTGGAAAACAGGCACACCGTCGGCGCGACGTATAGGTTGGCGTGATTGCGCTAACATACAATAAATGATAACGCATGGGGCGCGGGCCAAGTGCAAAAGCAGCTAACGCAAGGGCGTAAAATTCACTTTATGTCAGACATAAAATCGCTCGCCCTCAGTTATCTTGACCAAGCGCAAAGCGCCCTCAACGAGATCGCCATTGATATTTGGCATCATCCCGAAATTGGTTTACAGGAAAAATTTGCCTCACACCGCCTCGCCGATGTGCTCGCCGAAGAAGGTTTTGAGATCGAAAGCGGGGTTGGGCAAATGCCGACCGCCTTTGTTGCCAGTTGGCGCAATGGGGAAGGTGGCCCCACCATTGGCATTTTAGGCGAATATGACGCATTGCCCGGCTTGTCGCAAAACGTGTGCGCCGAGAAAAGCCCGGTGGTCAATGGCGGCCCCGGTCATGGCTGCGGACATAACTTGTTCGGCACGGCCAGCATGGGCGCAGTTTTAGCCATCAAACGCGCCTTGCAAATGACCCACACGTCCGGCAAAATCGTGTTTTATGGCTGCCCCGCCGAAGAAACGCTGGTCGGCAAAACCTTTATGGCGCGGGCGGGGGTGTTTAATCAACTCGATGCCGCGCTGGCGTGGCATCCGGCCAATGTCAACACCGCCTCGGTTACGGGGTCGAGCTTGGCGATGAACTCGTTTAAGGTGAATTTTTATGGCATGGCGGCCCACGCTGGCGCAATGCCGCACATGGGCCGCAGTGCGCTCGATGGCTGCATGTTGATGGATGTTGGCGTCAATTATTTGCGCGAACACATCATCCCCGAAGCCCGCATCCACAGCGTCATCACCAGCGGCGGTGGTGCACCCAATGTCGTGCCCGCTTATGCGCAGATTTGGTATTTTGTGCGTGCGCCCAAGCGCCACCAAGTGGCCGAAATTTATGCGCGGGTGCTCGATATCGCCAAAGGCGCGGCGCTGATGAGCGGAACCACGCACGATATTGAATTTTTGACCGGCTGCTATGAGTTGCTCAACAATCGCAGCATCGGCGAGTTGATGTTGGCGAATATGCGTGCAGTAGGGGGCATTAAATTTGATGCCGCCGATTACGAATTGGCCCGTAAGCTGCAAGCCACTGTACCGCCCGAAATGCGTGCCAGTGACACTGAAATGACACGCAAGCACCTCGCATCTGGCACAACCGCGCAAGAGATGGGCGATGTGTTGTGCGAAAACGTGCTCACGCCCACCGATCATCACGAGCTGATGCCGGGCAGCACCGAGGTCGCCGATGTCAGCCAGATCACGCCCACCGGCAACCTCGTCACAGCCTGTTTTCCGCATGGCACGCCGGGCCACAGTTGGCAACTGACTGCCGCCGTCGGGTCAAGTATTGGGTTAAAGGGTATGATGTTTGCCGCCCAAACCTTGGCGCTGACCGCCGCCGATCTCATCACCAACCCCGCTGCGCTCGCCAAAGCCAAGGCCGAATTTGCGCTGGCCACCGGTGGGCGCAGCTATGTCACGCCGTTGCCAGAAAATGCGTATCCGCATTAAAGCCAACCGAATCAATCCCTAAACTCGAAACGCAACGCAGCAAAGGCGCATTCATGCCTTTGCTGCTTTTTATTTTTCACCGCCACAATGTATATACTATGTAATCCGGCATTAAATCGCGGTCATCGCAACTCATGGTCTCTCTTGCTTATTTTTACCACAAAGCGCACAAAGAACTCGAAGATTGGCATTGGTAAACCTTTCTTTTCTTTGTGATCTTTGTGATCTTTGTGGTGAAATATTTTTAATGCGCGTAAGTCCTAAACTTAATTACATCCAAATGTCAAACCTAACCGAACACCATTTTTGGCGGCGGGCAAGCATTGTTGCCGCGCTATTTGGCGCAGCGCTAGGGCTGCAATACGAATTAACTGGCATGAGCTTGCCGTTATTTGCGCTTGCACCCGCTGCCGATGACACATCGGCACGGGTCGAGCCGAGCGCGGCAGAAATTCATCCCAACCTTGATGCGCAATTGGCGCAACTTGAGGCGAAGGTGGCGGCATTGTCTGACATGCAACAAAAGATTGCCGCCGAGCCAAATGCTGATGTATGTTTTACCAATGTCAACGGCGTGATCTTTCAAAGCGCCGATGCCTTAGCATTGCGCCAAGGCATCGCCACAGCCGCGCCCGGCAGCGTGCTCAAGGTGGCTGGCTATTGCGCAGGCGTGAGCAGCCAAAGCAACGAATTGCAGGTTGCGCGTCTCAACAAAAACATCACAGTGCAAGGTGGCTATCTCCCCACCGATTGGTCTACGTCCAAATCAGCAAATCAAACGGTCATTGATGCCCAAAATAATGGACGCGGGGTGGTGATTGAGCAAGCAGGTGGCACCTTGTCTGATCTAACAATCACCAATGGCTATGCCAGCGGAAATTTGTTGGGCGGCGGCGTGATTGCAAGCGGGCCAGCCAAGTTGCTGCGCGTCACTGTGCTCAACAGCAAATCTGACGCAAGCGGCGGCGGGGTCGCCTTGTTTAGCAACGGCGAAATCTTCAGCACCAGCATTGCTGGCAACAATGCCGCGAACGGTGGCGGCGCGATATTGATGGGCAATACCGTCATCAGCAACAGCTTGTTTGGCAGTAATAAAGCAAATACCGGCAATGGCGGCGGCGCGTTGTTAATTGGTATTTCAAAAGTGACCAAAAGTGATTTTATCGGGAATCAAAGCACGCTTGGAAACGGTGGCGGGGCTTTTTTTCAGGCCGCAACAGATTTGTTTGCTGGCGCAATGGTCGGCAATATAGCGAATAATTTGGGGGGCGGGGCGGTGTTTGTTGACCGAGCTTCTTTACAAAACGTCTTGCTTTCAGGTAATATGGCAGGGTCGAACGGCGGGGGCGCGGTGTTTAGCAGTACCGCCAACCTTACCGATACACAATTTATTTCCAACGCTTCAGCCATGACCAGCCAAGGCGCAAATTTGACTGGGTCTGGCGGCGGGGCCTATTTTGGCGGTCAAACCACCATCTTACGCGGCGAATTTACAAACAACGTTGCCAATGGCATCTCAGGCGGCGGCGCTGCCACCTTCGATCTGAATAGCAGCCTCATTACCACCTTTACGACCTTTACGAATAATCGTGCGTTTGTGGCGGGCGGCATTTGGGTGAATGGCGCAGCGGCCCTGACCGCCAACCGTATGATTAGCAATGCTGCAGCGGTAGGCGGCGGGGTGTTGATCGCTAACAATGAAAACACGGTGAATCAGTCGCAACCCTTACGACAAATTGCGAATGTATTATTTGCAGATAACAAGGGAGCATTGGGCGGCGCGGCCATTGCAGCCTCCTATGCCAATAATATGGTGGTCATCAATAACACCATAGGCGCGTCAAGCACGCTTACCGGCTCAGCCATCAGCATCGCCGGAGGGTCACCACGCTTTGCCAATAATATTATTGCGAATTACCAAATCGGGTTTGATGCAAATCCGACGATCAATAATGGCGCAAGTGTGTTGAACCATCTTTTCTCGAATGTGAGCAAACCCTTTAGCGGCACGATCACCAGCGGGGCATCGCTCTCGGGCACGGCAGCGTTTGTCAATCCAGCGGGGTTGGACTATCATCTGTCTGCCAACAGCAATGCCATTGATAAAGGAATGCCTATTTCGGGCTTAGTGGATGATTTTGAGGGCGATGCCCGCCCACAAGGCGCAGGCTTCGACCTGTCTCTTATACAAATCT
>JAHBAL020000405.1 GCA_018500105.2 Anaerolineae bacterium | reverse complement strand
GCTTGGGGGCGTGCCAAATGGGGTTCGAGTTGGGATCGGGGTCGCTGTGACAGGACGCTCAGGCGTTTGGGTTGGGGTGGATGTGATGGTGGGTCGTGGGGTGAACCCCACCACGCGGGTTGGCGTGAGGGCTGGGACAATACCGGCTGGTATGCCAGCGGGTGGCCGGGCTGGCGAAGGCGGCGACGCGCCGCGTGTGGCAAGCGCACTAGCCGTGCTGTTTGGCAAAATGATCTGATTGCTGATCATTACCGCCGTGCCAATGACAATGCCAAGCGCGACCGTAAACGCTGCGAAAAGCGCCAAGACAACCGCCCCAATAATAAAGCCTAATTTTGGTCCGTTCATTTCATTTGTTCAATGTATTTAAGCACATCTCGCAAGTGCCGTACGCGATTTGGGTGCATACCAACAAAGCAATTGCGCGGGTCAATCAAAACTGCATCCATGCCAACACCGCGTGCCCCACATACATCGGCAAAGTAATTATCGCCGATATATAAAGTTTGTTCAGGTGGAATATTTCCTGCCATGCGCAAGGCTTGGTGGAAAATCGCTGGGTTAGGCTTATAACTATTGGCCTGCCCGCCGGTGAGCGTAAAATGAAAATATTCGCGGATGCGCAACTTGGTGGCATAGGTGTCTACTTCGCCAGTGCGATTGGTTACCAAGCCGAGCGTAAAGCCATCTGAGCGCAGTTTTTCTAGCACGGTAAAGGTGTCGGCAAATAACACATCTTGGGGGTCATAATGGGTGTCGAATAAATCTTGAATGTGGGCTTCACAATTGTCGCAGGGTGGCGCACCGACTGCGGTTAGTAAATTTCGGTTGTAATTGACCCAAAACTCGCGCTTGTCGTAGCGCATCAAGTCGTTATCCACTTGCACTGCATTGGCCCAATAACGATGTGCTTCGCGTTCAACCGCCCGCATTTGTTCATCATTTAGCTGAATTCCCACAAGGGCCGCATATTCCACGAATACTTCGAACCCTTCTGGAAGGTTTGCTCGCAACGTGCCATCTAAATCGAATAAAATTGCTTTGTATTTTGACATAATGATATGCGAAAATTGTAACTGATAGTGTATCAGGGATATTAAACCTATCTATTTTGTTTGAACATTGTTATGTTGAAATAAGCGTAAAACAGAAAGGGGGAGTGCAATGAAACGATTTAGGGTAATGCAGATGGCAGCGGTGTTGTTTTGCGTGGCAATTTTAAGCGGCTGCGGCGCAGTGCGCTCTTTGGTGGGGCCAGCCAGTGGCACGGTGGCAAATTTGTGGCCGGATGTGCCAGCCTACCCAACGGCCAGCAAGGCCGATTTGGGGATGCCTGTGCCTGTGCAGTTGCTGCTTCAATCCGCGACGGGAGGGCGTTTTGATCTCATCGCTTTCACAACGCCACGTGCCCCGCCCGAAATTGTGGCATTTTATACCATTGACCGGATGCGCCAAATGGGCTGGGCCGCCAATTCGACAGGGTGCGTTGGTGACAAAAATAGCCCTGATGGGGGCATTTGTATCTTTACTCGCAAGGAAGGCCCCAAAGATATTACGCTGGCGATTGTGATCTCAAAAGATGACCCGCCAAGCCGAAATACCTCAATTTATTATGCGCGTGCGGATACTACGTTATCATTGAGCACACCTAAACCTTAATTGCTAAATCATGCGTCATAACTAAGATAAGCCCAGTCATCAATTTTGCTGCGCCAAGTTATACGACGTCATGTGTAATTTTTTTATGATGAAAACATATCGCTTTCTCCTCGCTGGACTAGGGAATATTGGACGTAACTTTTTAGAGATTATTTGTAACAAAGAAGCTGTTTTGCGCGACCGCTATGGCGTTAAATTAATTCCCGTTGCCGTTACCGATTCGTCTGGGGCCTTAGTCAATGCTAATGGCATAGATGCTGCCGCTGTCATCGCCGCGAAACAAAACAAACGAACACTTGCTAGCTTATCGGGCGCTGTTGCAGGCATGAATGCGCTTGATGCCTTAGCCGCGTGCGAGGTTGATGTGGTTTTTGATGCCACGCCGGTTGATCTAAAAACGGGCGGCATTGGCCTCGAATTAACCCGCAAGGCGTTGCAAATGGGCAAACATGTGGTGACGGCGAACAAAGGCCCGCTGGCGTTGGCTTTTCAAGAATTAGCAGCCCTGAGCGATTTGAGCGACTTGGGCAAGCCCGGGTTGCGTTTTAGCGGCGCGGTAGGTGGGGCCATGCCCACCATCAACGTCGGGCGTAGCGACCTTGCGGCGGCGCACATTCACCGGATCGAGGCGGTGCTGAATGGCACGACGCAGATGATTTTGGAGATGATGGCGAATGGGACTAGCTACGACGAGGCCATTCGTGAAGCCATTAGCGCCGGTATTGCCGAAACCGACCCCACCCTCGATGTTGAGGGCTGGGATGCGGCGAATAAACTGGTAATTGTCGCCAACGCAGTGTTGCGCCAGCCCACTACTTTGGCCGATGTCAGCGTGACGGGGATCAACAAATTGCGGGCCGATGAAGTGCGGGCGGTGCGAATGTTGGGCGAGCGCATGTCATTGCTGGCAACGGCGGAGTGGACGGGCGATAGCTACAAGTTGACGGTTGCCCCCACCGCATTGCCCGAAACACATCCTTTTGCGCGTTTGGCCGGGCAAGCGATGGCGATTCGTTACGAGACCGACATTTACGGCACACAAGCGCTGACCACCTACGAAGAAGGGCCGGTCGGTTCCTCTGCTGCCATGCTGCGCGACTTTTTAGATATTTTGCGCAACAACTAAATCTTCATCACAAAGAGCACAAAGATCACAAAGTAGCGTCGGAAGCTTTGTGATCTTCGTGCCCTTCGTGGTGAAATTATTTGTAAATCTAAAATCTCACCGGGCGCAGTTTGTGCCAATCGGTTTCGCGTTGATAACTCATGCCGATGCCGATCAGCGTGTTTTCATCGAACAAATTGCCCGTTAGTGTGATGCCGAGCGGCAAACCCGATTTGCCGAACCCCATCGGCATGGCCAAGGCCGGAACGCCGCACAACGCGCCCAAAACGCTGTAGCCACCCCGTCGTTTAAACGCTGTGCGTAAATCAGTGTCGAGCGTTGGGGCCTCGATCATAAGCGAGGGCGAAACCAGCGCGTCAAACTCGTCAAATAGCTTAAGCAGATCGTGCGTGGCGTGCAATTTTTGTTGCTGGGCCTGCACGGTTTGGGCGGCGCTGAAATTGAGCGCACTGCGTAACCCGTCTTTTTGCGGGCCGTTGACCAGCAAATCGAGCTTGTCGCTTCTAATGAATGCCTCATGTGCCGCAGCCATTTCGGCATAAAGCAGTGTGCTCGCAATGGCGTTATAGTCGTGGTTTGGCAATTGGGCTGGGGTAATGTGCATACCCGCATTCTGCAAAACCGCCAGTGCTCCCTCAAATACATTTTCTAACACAGGTTCGTCGCTAAAGTCGGCGGGCAAGACGCCGATTTTGAAGGGATGCTTTGTTTTTCTAGTTTTTTTGCGCGGGAGAAATCGGTATTGGCCGGTTGTGGTGAGGTCGCGTCCGTCGGGGCCGGCGATGGCTTGTAGAATGAGGCCGCAATCTTCGGCGCTGTGCGCCATTGGCCCCACTTTGTCCATCGTCCACGCCAGTTCCATTGCCCCAAACCGGCTGACTAGCCCATAGGTGGGGCGCAGGCCGGTGATGCCGCAATAGGTAGATGGGGTGACGATACTGCCCCATGTTTCGGAGCCGAGGGCAAATGGCACAAGCCCAGCGGCGACGGCGCTGCCCGATCCCGATGATGAGCCGCCTGCCCAGGTATTGACATTCCAAGGGTTTAACCCCGGCCCGTGTAATGAGGCGCTGGGCAGCGAATACCCGCCGCCACCCGCAATTTCGACCATCGCCAATTTGCCGAGCATGGGTGCGCCTGCTTCGCGCAGCCGCGTCACGGTGGTGGCATCATGGTCGGGCACTTGGTCTTTGTGCGCGGGTGATCCCCAGCGGGTGGGGATGCCTTTGGTCGCCAGCAAATCTTTTGCGCCGTAAGGAATGCCGAGCAATGGCGTGTCTTTGCCTTGCGCCAGCAGTGCGTCGGCCTGTTTGGCTTGGGCCAAGGCCACATCGGGCGTTAGTTCGGCCAGCGCGTTGTAGCGCGGGCCATGTTCACCCAATCGTGCCAGAAAATAGTGCGTGAGTTCGACCGACGAGATTATTTTGCGCTGCAACATGCGCCGCAACTCGCGCAGCGAGGCGAATGCAAGATCAGTCATGGAGATAAGTTACCCTCTTGTGAGGCTAGATCGAGACGTTCATCTATCCATTCACGCATCAAAGCTGCCATGCTTAGACCTCGTTGGTTGGCGATTTGATAAATGGCAGCTTTTTCTGGCACAGTTAGCCCAATGGTTAGATCAGTTTGTAAGCCCTTTAAATCATCTGAAAACTGGAATTTATGACTAGGAAATAAGTAATCCTCTGCGGTATTGTCAATAACCCGGAGCATTCCATGTGATTCTGCCGAATCGGGCAACACTGCGTAGTATTGCCCTTTTGTCAAAGAAAGTGGGTCATCATCACCATTAATACAGCGTGCATATCTGATAGAGGGTGTTGGCGTTTTATCAGAGTTCATGTTAACTCCTTTTTTACTTTCCATTTTACTTTTCCAATGCCATGTGCTTCATACCAGTGAAGCTCTGCAAAGACAGTTATGTTGGTATCATTGTAGCGAATCATTGCAAATCCTTTGCATTTTCGCCACCGTCCTTTACCGTAGGTTCGGTTGAGGTGCTTTAGCTCACGAATTGAGCGATTAACCGCAATTGTTTCAATTTCGGTTATTTCGCCAAGCAGTTCAAAGTCAGAAGGTTGCACAGCCTATCAGAAAGCGTTATTGTGGTTAGCGCGTTATTTAAACGCCGCGTCAATTTCAACTTGATACCCTTTGACCAAGCGGTTATTTTCGTTGGCGAGGCCGATAATCGCCATCATGTCGCCAAACATCTCTGGTGTCATACCTTTGTTGCGGGCGGCGACGGTATGGCTGGCGATGCAATATTCGCAGCCATTGGTGACGCTGACAGCGATGTAGATCATTTCACGCACCAACGGGTCGAGCGTGCCGGGGCCGGTCATAATTTCTTTGGTGTGCTGCCATGCGCGGCGCAAATTTTGCGGGTTAACGGCGATGGCTTTCCAGAAATTATTGATGAAATCGCTTTTGCGCGTGGCGCGAATGTCGTCATATACCGCCCGCACTTCGGGGCTGGCATCTTCATATTCAATTAATTTGCTCATGTGGGTATTGTAAGCCATGTAAATCCATGAGCCATGAGCTTAAAGGGCTTAGCGCTTGGTAGCTGCGCAATCAAAGCTCATGGCTCAAGGCTCAAGGCTCATGGCTCCAAAGCTATTGCGTCACCGTCACTTTGCTGACCCCGCGTGAGACATCGGGGTTGTAGCCTTTGAGCAGAGAGAGGTGCAGGGCAAAGAGTTGCCCAGCGATGATGAAGGCGATGTTGCTGGTCATGGCGTCGGCATCAATGATGCAATGGGCTTCGGCGGCTTGGCTGGCCTCGCGGGTGGCGATGACGAGTGGTTGCGCCCCGCGTTCGCGGGCCTTGCGCAGCAATTCGACAGTGGTGTCGAGCGTGGCATCGTGGTTGAGCAATACAATCATGGCGTAACCCGGCTCGACCAAGGCCAAGGGGCCGTGCATGAAATCTGCTGCCGAATATGCCTCGGCGGTGATGAAGGTGGTCTCCTTTAGTTTAAGCGCCATTTCTTGCGCGGCGCTATAGCAATACCCGCGACCGATCACGGCGGCGCGACCGGCAAAACGCCATTCACGCGCAAATTGGGCAAGACTGGCCTCGAGCGCAAGGGCGCTGCTGGCCTCATCTGCGATGGCAGCCAAGTCGAGCGGTGATTTTTCTCCCATTTGCTCGACAAGCGCATGTGCTAGCATGGCATAGGTCATGCATTGCCCCGCTACGGTTTTGGTCGCAGCCAAGGCGCGTTCTAGCCCGGCATTGAGCAGCACATTGTGCTCAGCGGCGCGAGTGAGTGGTGAATCGGGCGTGTTGGTGATGCCAAGTGTAACCGCGCCTTGTGCCCGTGCCGTTTCGACGACATTCACAATATCGAGCGAGTGCCCGCTTTGCGACACGCCTACCACAAAGGCGTTGTTGAGACGTGGCGGCGCTTTGTAAAGGGTGTAGAGCGAGGGCGCGGCCAAGGCGACGGGCAATTTCGCCAAGCTTTCGAGCAAATATTTGCCATATACCGACGCATTGTCGCTGCTGCCGCGTGCCGCCAAGCCGGCATAGGCGCAGGCTTGGCGTTGCATGTGCGCCACTGTTTTTGCGATGATGGGTTGGGCCGTGCTGAGCAACTGGGTCAGCACTTTGGGTTGTTCGAATATTTCGGCACGCATTAGGCTGCCGCGAGTGTCGAGTGAGGGGTTAGGCATGATATAAACAGGTTTTGAAGGTTAAGACAGTTGCCGATTTCACTATCTATGACCAGCTTAGCTGGTCATAGATAGTGAAATCGGCGTTTTATCGCTTTACGATCTGCTTTACTTGCAAATGCTGGTCGAGGATGACGAGATCGGCATCGTAGCCGAGATCAATTTTGCCTTTGCGATGGCCCATGCCGATTGACATGGCGGGGGTGTGCGAACACATTAGCGATGCCTCGGACAGGGTGCAGCCAGTGAAATTGCGGATATTGCGAAAACCGACATCCATCGTGAGCAATGAGCCAGCCAAAGTGCCATTCGCCATGCGCGCGATATGGTCTTTGACGGTGACGATTTGCTCGCCCATGCCATAGCTGCCATCGGCCAAACCGGCGGCCCGCATCGCATCGGTGATGACGGCGAGTCGGGCCGGGCCTTTGCTGGCAAATAATGCCCGGATTGCCGCCGGATGCACATGAACCCCGTCGGCGATGAGTTGCGCATATACCGGCTGATCCATTACTGCACCCACCAGCCCGGGGTCGCGGTGATGCAGCCCGCGCATGGCGTTGAAGGTGTGTGTGCTTTGATTGGCCCCACGCGCAAAAAACGCTTTGGCTTGTTCATAGCTGCAATCGGTGTGCCCAAGTGCAACTGCCGCCCCATGTGCGACGGCGTAATCGAGCAAAGCCGCATTTTCGGGCGTAACTTCGGGCGCAACGGTAATCAATTTCACCACACCGCTGGCAAACCATGTCTCATATTCGGCTGAGTTGGCTGCGCGAATATAACTTTTGTCTTGCGCCCCGCACCATTTGGCATTCAGGTAAGGGCCTTCGAGATGGACCCCGAGCAAAGCGGCCTGCGGTGGCCGATTTGCTGGCAGCGCTTGTTGTTGCTGGCAAATGAAGCCCTTGGCGGTCAAAACTGTGGCATCAATATCGCTTTTGTCGGCGGTGATGGTGGTGGCGAGCCAGCCCGTGACACCGTGTGCGGCATAAAATGCGCTCATGGTGTCGAAGGCAGCAGCAGTCGCGTCCATCGTGTCGGCCCCGTTTCCGCCATGCACGTGAATATCAATGAATCCGGGCGCGACAATGTCGTCGCTGGCGTCAATGATTTCGGCGTCGGTGGGCGGGTCGAGGTGCAGCGCGATATCGGCAATTTTGCCATTGTGCAATAGCAAATTGGTATCGCGTTCGACACGATCAGCAAGCACCAGTTGCCCACATTTGACAAGGGTGCTTTGGTTTGAGTTGACGTTTGCTTGCATGAAAATTGCTTTGTTATACCAACCACTTCATCAAAATAGAATAAAACAGGTTAAATAAATTGCCACGTCACCCCGATGCGAAGCGAGGGGTCTTTGCGGAAAATCAGCATGATGATTATGTTTACGCAAAGATTCCTCCTCGTTCCTCGTCGGAATGACGCACAAAATATGTGCAGCCAAAATCCATCTTGATCAGGGGGTTGGTATTAACCCTTTACCGCGCCGACAGTCAACCCTGCTTCGATACGATCTTGGAACAGGATGTAGATGAGCAACGCCGGAATGGTGACGATAACGACGGCGGCAAACATGCCGCTCAGGTCGCTTTCATAGCCTTGCTTGGCTTGCAAGAAATACAGACCTTGCGAGATTAAATAGCGCGATTGGCCTTCGGGCAAGCCTTCGTTTGTCATGAGCACGGTCGGCAAAATGAATTGGTTCCATTGCCCCAAAAAGTTGAAAATGGCGGCTGAGATAAGGCCGGGCTTTGCCAAGGGCAACATAACGCTGAAGAAGGTTTGATAATGATTTGCGCCGTCAATGATGGCGGCTTCGCTCAATTCTTTGGGCAAAGTTTTGAAGAACCCGACCATAAAGAAGATGGTGAAGGGTAGCGAAAAGGCCACGTAGACCAAGATCAGCCCGACATAGGTATTGCGCAGGCCGAGGTAATCGGTCACGAAGTAAAGCGGAACCAAGGCCAAGAACATGGGGAACATCATGCCCGACAAGAATAGGTAAAAGATGAATGATTTGCCGCGAAAAGTGTAACGCGCCAAGACATAGGCCACCATTGCCGACATGAGTAGGGTGAGGAAAATGGCTGGCAAGATGACAACAAACGTGTTGAACATATATTGTCCCAATTGCGCCTTGACCCATGCGCGGCTAAAGTTTTCCCACAGCAGTTTGGCGGGTGTGCCCCAAGGGCTAAAGAAAATTTCTTGGTCGCTCTTAAAGGCGCTCATGGTGGCCCACACCATCGGCAAAACGACGGTGGCAGACCAAAACAGCAAGATGGCGTAAATGGCGACTTTTGAAATTGAAAAGCCCTTATTAAACATGACAGGTTTTTGGTTCATAGTGGTCCGTCCTTAATATTCGAGCACTTCTTTGCGGGTGCTGGTGAGGGTGAAATACGATAGCCCAAGGATGATGAACATCATCACGACCGCCATAGCGATGCCATAGCTGAAATCGCCGTTTTCGAAGGCGGTTTCGTAAATATAGGTGGACAGCACATCGGCGGCGCGGCTGGTGGCGGCAATGCGCCCGGAGGTGATGACCATGACCATCGCATACAAATCCATTGCAGCGATGGCGATGAAGACAAGGCCGGTGCGCACGGTTTCCCACAATAGCGGGATGGTGACTTGGAAGAAAATGACCGGCAGCGATGCGCCGTCGAGCTTGGCGGCTTCATAATATTCATTGGGGATACCCATCATGCCCGCAATGAACAAGACCATGTAAAAGCCGATGGATTGCCATACCACCACGACTAAAATGCACCAATAAATGGTGCTAGAGTCGCCCAACCAAGGGAATGATTCGAGCGATTTGATGCCTAAAAATTTGATGATGCCGTTCAAAACGCCGAATTGTGGGTTGTAGATGAAGCTCCACAACACAGCGATGATGACGACCGACATGACTTGCGGGAAGAAGAATGCGACGCGAAAGAACCGCGAGCCGCGCACGCCTTGGGTGAACCAAAACGCGAATACCAACGCGATGCTGATGGTGACGAGCGGCAAAAGCACGACCGCAATGGCATTGTGGCTAAGGGCGTTCCAAAAATTTTCGTCGTCCCACAATTTAATGAAATTGTTTACCCCGTTAAACCGAATATTGGCTGACAGGCCTTTCCAGCGGGTGAATGAAAACACCATTGAGCTGAGATAAGGGCCGATGACGAAAACGAGGTAAAGAAGCACTGGGCCGATTAAAAACGAAAAGATAAAAGCGTTTTTTCCTTGTTTCATAAATAACTCAATGGGAGGTGGCTTGACAATGTCAAATTAAGACGGTTCGCCGATTTTGCCCTATTCGGTAGGGGCACGTCATGCTGTGCCCCTACTGAAATGAAGGTGTTAAAAAAGGCGAGGCGGCTTTGCTCCGTCTCGCCTTTTGCTGATTACGTTAGTCGCGTGCTATACGCAAAACCTGCTTGGAGCGGTCTAGCGCTTGAACTTCTTGACATCTGGGTCTTTGGCAACCTTGTCGGCCACCTTTTGCATTTCATCCAAGAAGCCTTCGGGCTTGATCTTGCCGGTCATGAGTTCGCCCATGCGTTGCTCAATGCCCTTGCCGATGGCCGAATACCAATCTGGGGCTTGGAAGATCACATTTGCACCCTTTGAGTTGGCAACAGCGGCGATGGCCGACTTTGTGCCCGATGAAATCTTCGCGCCTTCGGTGGCGTTTGCCACTGGCATGAGCGAGTTGACGTTCTCGGCGAACCACTTGGCTGATGAGCGCGACAAAATGGTGCGCAAATATTCCATGCCGTGCTTGGGGTTCTTGGCCTTGGCTGGCACAAAGAAGCCTTCGCCACCGTCGGCCTTCAGCGCATCTTGCACGCCTTTGCCATCAGTGTAGCCGGGGATTGGGTTAACGACCATGTCGAAGCCAGCCGGTGTCACCGTCTTTTCTTCGTTCTCAAGCCATGTGCCGCAGGGGAGGAAAGCGGCCTTGCCTTGCAAGAAGGCGGCTTGCGATTCGCGGTGGGTGAGACCCGCCGTGCCTGCCATGATATAACCCTTGTCCCACAATGCGTGCAGGTCTTGGGTGGCGCGTAGCACATCAGCGTTCTTCCATGCGTTTGGCTCTAGGTTGTCAATCGCCTTGAGCGCGTTTTCGCCAGCGGCCTTGCTCACCAATTGGTTCCATACAATGCCCCAAATGTAATAGGGGTATTTGCCTTGGTAGGTCCAAGGGGCCATCTTGCCCTCTTTTTTGATGCTTTCGCACAGATCCAACATTTCTTTCCAAGTCTTTGGATACTTGATGCCCGCTTTTTCGAAAGCGCTGGATGAATTCCAGATGCCAGACACGGTGTAAGCAATGTTGACATACATTTGCTTGCCGTCATACACACCGCCGTTTTGCGAGCCGGGGAAGAGGGTTTCTTTCACGGTCTTGCCCGGGGTGTCGAGTGAAGGTGAATTCATCAATTCGGCCAAATCGAGACATTGACCTTCGTTCACGAGGTCGGCCCATGGGAACATGCCTGCGCCGCTGTTGTCAATGACATCGGGTGGGTTGCCACCGACAAAGCGTGGGCGCAAAGTCTCTTGCACTTTTTGCAATGAGGTTACTTTGACCTTGACGCCATTGGCCCCGTGCACTTCTTCCATCAACTTGGCGGCATACTTAATGTAGTCATCGCCAAAGCCCCCTGCAAAGAATTGACCATCTACTTCAGCCGCACCGAGTTTGAATGGGTTACGAGCCGCCGCGTCTACTGGGAAGGGCAATGATAGCTTCGGCACTTCAGTTGGCTTTGGCGCTTCGGTTGGCTTGGGAACGTCTGTCGGCTTGGGTGCAGCGGTGGGTGCTGGCACTGCGGTGGCGGCCGGCTTAGGGGCTTCAGTTGGCTTGGGGGC
>JAHBAL020000070.1 GCA_018500105.2 Anaerolineae bacterium | reverse complement strand
GGGCTATATTTAGTGCGGCGTTTGCCCGCCATTGCCCCATCGCCCGCCGCTGCGCCCGCGCCCGCCCAGCCCGCCGCGCTGCGCCCGATGGTGTGGCTGGCCGGGTGTGTGGCTGGGTTGGTTGCGTTGTCACATTTTTTCCCGCCGTTTGTGTTAAACACAGCCGCCACCCGCGCTGCCCGCCCGCTCAGCTTGCCGTCCAGCCTCAGCGTCAGCCCGCTGCAATTGCGTCCCGGCGAACTCGATTGGCTGTATCAAGATGGGGCCGAGCAAGTCGAGCGTTTTCGCTTTAGCTACCCATCTGCCGGCAGCGATGCCGTCACTTCCCCCCCCATCACCGGCTCTATTTTGTTGGTGCGCAGCCAAACATGGCGGGCGCATCACAACCCAGAACGTTGTTTTGAAAATTACGGATTGGCGGTGCAATCGAGCCTCACGCATTTGGTCGCCACCGGCAACCCCGCCGCGCCGTTGCCCATGCGGGCATTGTTGCTCAGCAATGGCAAAAAAGACGGGCAACGCGCCGCCGCCTATTGGTTTCAATCCGCCGAAAAAAGCACCGACGATTATGGAACGCGCCTGTGGGCCGCGTTTTCGCTACAAAAACAGCCTTGGGTGTTGGTCACCATTTTGTTCGACCCGCCACCCGATGCCACCAGTCACCGGCTTAGCGCGTTTTACCTCGACGTGCAGCAAGCCATAGCCTCTTTATTACAATGAAAAACCGCCTCAAAACCCTGTTTACCCCGCGAAAATATGGGCATATTTTTGTTTGGGCCGCCAATGTGCTGTTGCTCATCATCATGGTCGCCGGTTTTGGCCCGCTCATCGGCCTCGAGATGCTTCGTGCTGTGCAAGGCGGCATCATTCCGCCGCAATTTTTGCTCATGGCGATGTCGCTCACCGGCTTGCCCATCATCGCCATTGCCATCGCGCTCAAGGTGTTCAAAAACAACCCAGACAAGGTTTTTGCCTTCGGCTATGGGGTCGAATTGCCGATTTTTATCTTGCTGTTGATGCGGTTATTCGTCTTTCAAGAGCTGACGCCCAGTGCGAGTGTGGTGATGCTCGGCTTGCTGCTGGGCGTGAGCGCGTTGATGTGGCAAATTCTCAGCCCACAGGCCGCAGATCGGCATTGGCTTGTCGCACTCGTCCGCGCTGTTGGCCTGACCATGTTGGTGTTAATGGGTGCGTATGTCATCATTTGGCTTGCTTTCTACGCCATTCCGCTTGCCGCGATCATCGTTCAGGGCTTGATTAGCTGGATCACCAATATTTGGAATATTCCCCTGCCGCGCCAGTGGAGCCAATTGATCTATTACCCCTTCGCCTTTGTGTCGTGGGCGATGTGGTCAATGGTAGTGCTATCGGTTGCGCTTATTTTTGCCACCATCCCCATCGCCGTGCCCAGTCTTTACCTCGAAGAGTGGCGGCGCAGCTTAGCCGCGTTCGGGCAACATTTAGGCACAAGGCGGGGGCTAAAATGGGCGCTGCCTATCGTGACCCTATTGACGATGGCGTTGCTGTATGCGCAGGTAAGCCAACAACCCCAACATCAGGTAGTGTCGCTGTTGGACAAAACACCCGCCAATATGCGTGAGGCCGAGAACTTGCTCGCCCAGCAAGAGCGTATTCGCGCCGGTTTGCTCAATGCTTATCTCGCCCCGCAGCGTTACCTCAGCGCTGTGGGTGAATTAGACCATGTTCGGCAACTCTACGAGCAAGCCTTTAAAGCGATGCCACGCGAAACAGCCTTGCAAATCCAAGCGACCTTTGAGACATGGATGCACCCCTTCTTATATCAGCCCGCTTTTAGCGAAAGGCTGCCGCGCAACCCTGCCCGCCCTTGGGAAAACCAAGTATTGCCAAGCGAGACCAAACGCGCCAGCGAGTTGTATGAGCAGTTTTTTGACCAGCCGATCAACAAGGCCGAGCGTGAGGCGATTGTCAACGCGGTCAAGTCTACTTGGTCGGCCACCCGCGCCAACGATGCGTGGCAAGCCGTTGACGACCGCGAAATTTGGCTAAAATCGCAACAATTGACGATTAATGACCAAGGGCTGTGGGCCGATTTTGAGCTGTATGAAGTGTATTTAAACCAAACCGGTTTGCGGCAAGAGGTGGTGTATTACTTCAGCCTGCCCGAATCGGCGGTGATTACGGGGGGGTGGCTGGGCAATGGCCCAGAGCGCGACAAGCGCTTTGCTTACCGCGTGTCGCCACGCGGGGCGGCGCAGTCGTTGTATCGCAACGAGGTGCGCCAAAACCGCGATCCGGCGTTGGTCGAGCAAATTGGCCCGCGCCAATATCGGCTGCGGGTGTTCCCCATCGAGCCGCCCGGCTGGCGCTGGGATGCAGGCAATAATCGTTCGATCCGCGAAGACGCGCCCGAAATGCACATGTGGCTGACATGGCGCGTGATTGCGCCGCCGATGCTTGCCCAAAACACGTGGGCCTTGCCACGCTTGGCCGAAAAACGCAATGTCTATTGGGACGCGACCTCGTTGCGGCAACTAAATGCCGCGCCGATGCCCGCGCCGAGCACCGACGCGACGAATTTGAGCACATGGTTGCCGCCTAGCGTGCCGCGCAAACCCGCCGAGCAATCATCCGCGCCGATGCGGATTGATCTTGCCAATGGCAGCACCATCGTCGTGGGGGCGGTGAACCCAGCCGCGTTGCCCAAATTGCCGCCCGAATACCGCTTGGCGCTGGCGATTGACCGCTCGCGCAGCATGACCCGTGTGAGCAAAGAACTGGATGCTGCCCTCAATCACCTTCGCCAGCTAGGGCTAAAAACCAGCCCCGACGTTTATTTGACTTCGCCTGACCTGCACCCGAACAAACCCGAAATTGTGCCGTTGGCGCAACTTACCCCCGCCGCGATGAGCGTCTATGGTGGGCAAAATCCCAGCGACCTCGTGACCCAATTCAACACGCTTTATCAGGCCGGCGGGCGCAAAGAATATGACGCGGTGCTGGTGTTGACCGACGACAGCGGGTATACGCAGGGTAAAGAGGTGAAGGTGGATGTGCCGAATGCGCCGCTTTGGTTTGTGCATCTCAGTTCACCGGCGGGCGCATATCCGCTTGGCTACGATGACAGTGTGTTGCAGGCCATTCAGGCCAGCGGCGGCGGCGTGGCGGCCAGCGTCGAGGAAGCCCTCGCCCGTATGGCGGTGGCTCGCAAAGGCGTGTATGACGCGGATACTGCTGATCTTGTAGACGGTTTGTTGTGGCTCACTTTGCCAACCGAGACCGTCAATGCCCGCCCCAGCAACGAGGTGCGTTTGCTCAAGTCCGACCATCCATTGGCGGCGTTTGCCGCCCGGCGCGCCATTTTGAGCGAGATGCAAAAAAACAAGGGCAAATTGACCCAAGTCGCCACGCTCGACCAACTGCACGCACTCGCAAAACAATACAGCATCGTCACGCCGTATTCGTCAATGATTGTGCTGGTAAACGACACACAGCGCAAACAGCTTGACGAGTTGGAGAAGAAAGACGATCGTTTCCAGCGCGAGAAAGAAACGGTGGGCGAAACCACCAACGAAGATGACATGACCGTGACCGGCGTGCCGGAGCCAGAAGAATGGCTGTTGATCGGGTTGGCTGTGTCCTTGCTCGGCTGGTTTATGCGCTCAAGGCGACGGGTTCGACAGATCTAAAACCTTCATGATTTGATATTTGAACCAACTTGTTTTTGCAAGATCGCTTTTGCGAAGATTTTGACGTTGTGGTAACTGCCTACAATAGGTTTTCATTGATAAAACTTTGTAAAAGGTTTCAAAATCATCACTATCTAAATAATCAGCAATAATGGTTGCTTGATCATTATTTTCCTGTTTGTTTTTAAAGCGATTTTGCAAAGACTTGCCATCATAAATAGATTCACCAAAATAAGGATATTCTGTGCGCTTTAACGCCAATGTGGGTTTAATCGCCTTGATTTCTGTGTTCTTTGCATTGGTCAGTGCTTGAATGTACGCAGATTTGTCAAATTGCTGCTGTCTTGCCACATAATATTCGGCCAAATTATCGGGATGATACAGATAGTTTTCGATGCTGTAATAGGTTAAGATGTGCAACTTGGGGTAATGTTGCTTGATTTGCTTGATATCATCATCGCTCAGAAAGTCACGATCAACTATGCCATGCCCCTGATCGGTGCGCACTTTGTGAAAAACGCGGTTTCGATCTTTGTCAGCCACAAAAACAGTATTGGGAATGCCGATACTGGCATATAAATCTTGATCGGTATTTTCGACAAAACAAATTAACATTTGCCGAAATAGCGAAGCCAAAAATTCTTTGCCAACGGCAATTTCATAAACCTCGGGGTTGTCTTTTGATTCAGGATAAAGCGTTTGGAGTCGGTCAAAGTCTAAATCATCTAAGTCAATAATAGCCGCGAGGTCAGATTGTTTGGCATATTCAATGAAACCGAGCGAGTGACTGGCTGTCCATAATTGACTATTGTCAGGTATCCAATTTTCTACAATTTCCTTCAGTAAATTAAATTGTAGACGTGTATTTAGGTGCAAATCTAACTCGTCTAAATAAAAAATAGTATCTTGATAGAGCGCGGCGCGACTGAGTAAATTGATGAGCAAGTTGAAAACCTCTTTTTCGCCTGCACTCAAATAATTGTAGTGAAATTCAGATTCACCCTTGCGAAAGGTTATTTGTGCTACGCGGCCTTCGAGTGGCGGAATGATCTCAAGCAACTGCAAGCATGTGCCATTTTGCGTGCCAAAAATATTTTGTAATGAACGGTTGATCGGCGCAATATATTTCTCGGTGATTTGTTCGTTTGATTGCTTTGAACGAAAAAAATCTTTTAACAGCGTTTCAGTGATCTTTTCGATATCGTTTTCAAAGCGCTGGTCGCGCTCAATGAAAAAATGAGGCCGATCGGAATCACGATCAAAATCAACTTGTCCGCCTTGCCCCAAAGCAGTGCGAATTAATCGGGGAATTTGGCGAAAACTAGTACGTCCATAAAAAAGTTTTTTTGAATTAGCATAGCCTGTGAAATGATCACTTGATATATTTAAGTGCGGATGCTGATTAAAAAAGATACTGACGTTGGCTGAGGCATTATTTTTCTTGACAAAGTAGTCGAAAAACTCTTTACTTAGGCCAGTGTCTCGTTTAATCGCTGCATCTGCAAACCCAAACGCATCGAAAATACATGATTTACCGGAGCCGTTAGACCCGATCAGCAACACCAATTTCGCTTGACTAGGGATGTTATCAATCTTTAAATGACTGAAGCGTTTGAAATTAAACAGTTGAAGACTTAATATTTTCATAAGTTGAGCGCATCACGAGATGCCATGTTTATTATAGGGCTTACACGAATTGTCTGGTGGGTAGATTCACGAATAAGACAAAATCCATCTAAATACCAAGCCCCAAATCCATAATCTTTTTCTATAATAGTGTTATGGCCGCGCAATTGCGGGTGCAATTATTGGGGAAGCCGACGCTATTCTTGGACCGAGTGGCGGTGACGGGGTTTACCTCGACCAAAGTATTGGCCCTGATGGCTTACTTGGCAGCGACAGGCCGCGCTCATACCCGCGATGCCCTCGCCACGCTGCTGTGGCCCGAATCGGCAGACGACGCCGAAGCCAAAACGAGCTTGCGCCAAGCGCTGGCGAATATTCGCAAGTTGGGGCTAGAGCCGTTTTTGCGCATCGAACGGGACGCGGTTGGGATTGACCCAAATGCGGCGCTCGAAGTGGACGTGGCGCAGTTGCAGCGCTATTGCGCCCAACCCATGACCCCAGCGCAAACCTTGGGCGACATCTACAAAGGCGACTTTTTAGAGGGCTTCAATTTAAAAGATGCGCCAGAATTTGACGAATGGGCGCTGTTGCAGCGGGAGCATTGGCGCGAGATGGCGCTGGCGTGGCTGGCGCAGGCGGTGACGTTGTGCGCCAATCAACGCCACTATGCGCGTGGCGCGGCCTTTGCCAAACATATGCTCACGCTCGACCCTTGGCGCGAAGATGCCCACCGCGCCCTCATGTTGTTTTGGGCCAAGCAAGGCCAACGCAGCGCGGCCTTGGCCCAATTTGAGCAATGCAAAGCCAGCCTGCATAAGGCGCTCAATGTGCCGCCCGCGCACGAGACGCTGGCATTATACGAGCGCATCAAGTTGGCAAACACACTCAGCCGTTCCAATTTGCCGGTGGCCGCCGATGAATTTATCGGGCGCAAAAACGACATTCAACAGCTTACCGAGCAATTGCTCAAGCCAAATACGCGCTGGGTGAGTATCGTTGGGGTGGGAGGCATGGGCAAAAGCCGCTTGGCGATTGAGGTTGCGCAGCGGCTGAGCGATGAGTTTTTGAATGGGGTGTTTTTTGTGGGATTGAGCAGCGCCGGCGGCCTCGACGATGTGTTTGCCATGTTGGCGCAGGCGCTTGAACTATCGCTAAACAGCGTTAAAAATGTGCGCCAAACCTTGCTCAATTATTTGCGCGACAAGGAAATTCTGATTATTTTCGACAACGCCGAGACGGTGCTGGCGCAGCCACAAACGCTGCCCGTGCTACAATTTTTCGGCGACCTAACCCATACTTGCCCGCTGGTCAAATGCCTCGCCACGTCGCGTCAGCGCATTGGGCTGCGTAGCAAAAATGTGCATTTGCTCGATGGCATGTCGTATCCCGACCCAGATCAGCCGCCGCCAGACCTTGCCGCCTTGCTTGGCTATACCTCGGCCCAATTATTTGTGCAAAAAATGGCGCAACTGGGTGCGCCGCCCGCCAGCGCCGACGATGTGCATTGCATCGCCAAAATTTGCCGCTTGGTCGGCGGAATGCCGCTCGGCATCGAATTGGCCACATCGTGGGTGCGGGTTTTGCCGTGCCATGCCATCGCCAGCGAGATCGAGCGTAGCATTGATTTTGTCGCTAGCCAAATGGGCGACGTGCCCGAACATCAACGCAGCATTCGCGCCGTGTTCGATTCGTCTTGGGCGCGATTGAGCCAAGCCGAGCAAGCCGTATTTGCGCGGTTGAGTTTGTTTCAGGGCGGGTTTTGCCGCGCCGCCGCCGAGCAGGTTGCCCGCGCCAATTTGCACACCCTCAGCAGCTTGTTCGACAAATGTTTTATTCGGCGGCAGGCCAATGAGCGCTACAACGTGCATGAGTTGATGCGCCAATTTGCCCGCGAGCGCCTAGACGCGCAGCCCAACGAGCAAACCGATACTTGCCAGCGTTTCGCCCAATTTTTTATGGATGAGGTCATTCGTCTCAAGCCAAAATTGCGCAGCAAAGACCAACTGGCGGCGCAGGCCCAGATTCAACAAGACCTGTATAACGTGCGTTTGGCGTGGTCAATGTTGGCAACTCAGGGCGATTTGGTGCGGCTGCATCAGGCGGTTGACCCCATTGCCGATTATTACTATGTGTCGGGTTTGTATAGCGATTTGATAGACCTGTTTGGCGACACAATTGTGCAATTGGCCGAGCTTGAGGCGCAGCTCGAACCTCAAGATGCTTTGTTAAAATCGCTGTTTGGGCGTGTTTATGTTCGGCTCTATGGACATCTGGTTTATTTTTATTTTTGGGTGGCAAATTATGCCGAAATGCGGCGCTGTATTCAGGCCGTGCTGAAATATTGCGATGAAGGCGATTCGGAAGGTTGCGCCTTTGCCTTCATCCGGATTGGCGCGGCCTATGCGCGTGGGGTAGGCGATCCCATCATTGCAAAACATTACCTTGATCGTGGTTTGGCCTTGGCGCAGGCCGGCCAGTTTGTGTTTGAATTGGGCTGGGCCTATTGGGGCATGAGCCTGTGGTATTACGATCAAGGCGATTACGACCATGCCGTCGCGTATGCGCATCAATGTATGGCGGTGCGGGCCGAGATCGGCGATTGGGTCAACTATGCCAAGGCGCTTAACCAGCTTGGCAATGCCGAGAATTTTCGCGGCAATTATCCGCATGCGGCCCAAATTTTTGGCGAAATGATTGAGATTATGACCGCAGCGGGCAACGTGCGCGAGGTCAGCCAAGCCCGCTACAACCTCGGTCTGGCCCAATACTTTTTGGCACGCTATGACGAAGCCTATGACGATTTTCAAGGCATGTTTCAATATGGCCTGCGGGTGGGCGACGTGAACAACATGACCTTGGCGCTGAACGGCATGGCGATGGTGCGCAATGAGCAAAGCCAATATGCCGAAGCCATTGCGCTATGCCAGCGTGGCATTGCCGAATGCGACACCCACGACGAATGGTATGCCAAGGTGTATTTGCAGCAAACGCTAGGACACGCCCATTTGCAGCGCCACGAACTCGCCGCTGCCAAACATGCTTTTGTGACGGGGTTGGCGCTGGGGTTGGCACATGGGCTTGTGCCCGGCATTTTGCATCATTTTCTCGGCTGGGGCAGCTATTTTTTGCAATTAGGCAACGCCGCCGATGATTTGGGCAAGGCCGAATGGCTTTTGCGTCAAGTCGCACTGCATCGCGGCAGCATCAATTTCAGCCGCAAACGCGCCCTTGCCTTGCTCGAACGCTTTTCGCCCCCCACGCCTCATGCCGAAATTTCACCCGATGCCGATGTTGCCGCACTTGCGCAGTTGGCGCACACGTTCGGCTTGTTGGAGGAATGAGGCAACTGCCGTAGTACATCGCTGGTTTTCACCACAAAGCGCACAAAGTTCACAAAGAAAAGAGTCGTTGAAGCAACGCTTCGAGACCTTTGTGCGCTTCGTGGTGAAATATTGATCTTGTGCGTAACGTGCGTGAGGTGAAACGGCAGATTGTTGAAAGGCGAATTACGCCACTGTGTTATCCAACACGCCCAAGCCCTCAATCTCACAGCGCACCACATCGCCCGATTTGAGATAGGTGCTGGTGGTCGCCCCCACGCCGCTGGGTGTGCCAGTGGCGATGATGTCGCCGGGCTGCAAGGTCATCAGCCGCGAGGCAAACGCCACCGTTTCGGCGATATTGAAGATCATCTTGTCGGTGTTCGAATTTTGGCGTAGCTCATTATTCACCCATAGCTTCATCCATAGATTATCGCCATTGGGCACTTCGTCGGTGGTGACCAAATATGGCCCCATCGGCCCCGAATTGTCTTGCCATTTGCCGTTGAGCCAGTCAAACCAGCCGTCGCCGTCGCGTTTGTCGCGGCCTTCGGCGATGGTCAGCTTGCGCGACGAGATGTCGTTATACACGGCATAGCCCGCCACATACGACATGGCATCGGCAACGGCAATGCCGCGCCCGGTTTTGCCGATGATGACGGCCAGTTCAAGCTCATAATCTACCCAGTGTGAAATATCGGGCAGCAAAATGGGCGCACCGTCGCCGCACAAGGTGGTAATTGGCTTAATAAATACACGCGGTGTGATTTTGGTTTTGTCAACCGCGCTGCCGCCGCCCTCTTTAATATGCTCTTGGTAGTTGCCCGCCAAGCACAAAATTTTGGCCGGATTGGTGATGGGTGCGTGCATTTTGACGATGTTTTCGGGGAAGAAGAGCAAGCCTTGCTCAACGGCTTGCGCTAATACGCTTTGTGCCGCCGCCAGCCCTGCCGGGCCAGCCTCGAGCAAGCTGCGCACATCATTTGGCAATGCCATGCCAAGCGCTTTGGCACAATTTGCCAAATCATACACATTGCCATTATGAACCGCGCCCATGCTCGGCATGGGGTTTGCGGGGGTGGAAAAGGTGACTAGTTTCATTTTAGAAAGTGTAAATGGATTATCGCCGACATCAAGCTATTCAGTCAACTTGTGACTGCATAGTGAAATCGGCTAGATAACATTATTCGCATAAACCGAATCAATTAAGCGTTGCACTGCCAACGCATCGCGCCCACTGGCAGGCACGGCACTGCCGGTGGCGGCGGCTCGCAAAAAGCCGCGCACAAACGCTTCGCCGTATTTGCCGCCATACGCTGCCGATTCGCCCATCTCGAAGACAAGCGTTCGGCGCGGCGAGGTGACCCAATCGGGATGAATGCTCTCGGCATGTAACGTAGTC
>JAHBAL020000364.1 GCA_018500105.2 Anaerolineae bacterium | reverse complement strand
AGATGTGTATAAGAGACAGGGTGCGGGCGCAGTCACCTCTTCTGTCACGTTTAATCCCATTTGCATTCCGATCTTGTTGTAAGCAACATTAAAAATTGAGTCGAGCAAATGTGATTGCTTGACAGGCTTAGTCAGGTAAGCCGAGAAACCGGCTTTCATGGCGCGTTTGGCTTGGGCTGGGTCATCTGAGGCGGTCAACATAATCAGTGACACCCCTTCCAGCGAGGGGTCTTGCCGAATCGCATGACCAAGATCAACCCCATCCATCTCTGGCATCGCCAAGTCAATGACAGCAATATCGTAGGGGTCGCCATCGCTAGCCCCGCGACGCAGGGCCGCCAAAGCGGCATGGGCATTGCTTATGCTGTCCGATGCTTCGTGTCGCATACCCCACGAGCGAATATAGCTGCTAATGACCAAGCGGTTGGCTGGGCTATCGTCTACCACAACGACACGCAAGCCCTTCGAGCCGCCAGCGCTGGTATCTTCGATGGGTTGCTGTGGGCGGGCCGATGCGCTTTGGGCAAATACGGTGGTGAATTTTGTAAGCGCACTGTTGCTCAGCGATTCGGTCGTTTCGACTTTGCCACCCATCAACTCAACCATCAGGTTGCACAACATGCGTCCCACTTCGGTGGTGGGGTAATTGGGCACTGGGTTGCTCGGCAACCGACCACTTGACGTATGATGCGTTTGGTCACGGGTGCTGCTAATTTCCCAGCGCACCTTGCAATTTTTGCTGTCTTTGCTATGTAAATTGGCGCGAATGACGATTTCGTTACAATTTGCCGCGTGAACCGACGAAGCAATCATGCTGAGCAATATGCGTTGAAGGCGAGCTGCATCACCGCGCAAACGAATGGGAATATCTGGATCAACAAAGGTCATGATCGAGATATGCTTCTCGCGTGCTTCGTTGGCAAACATTTCTGCGGTGCTTTCAACCACACTAAGCAATTCAAAGTCTTTATTGTCTAATTCGATCTTGCCCAAATCGGCTCGACAAAAGTCGAGCAAATCATTGATATGTGATTGTAAAACACGCCCTGAAATTTTTACTTCTTGGGCAAAAGCACTTTGCTGAGGTGATAGATGGCTATCGAGTAACAATTCAGCCATGCCATCAATATTGTTCAGCGATGTTCTCAACTCGTGGCTAACTGCCGAGAGAAACTCTGCCCTGAGGTCTGGTGAGGCTTGTAAGCTAGGGAGGTTTGTGGGTGTAATTGGCATCGCTTATAATCTTCCGTGTTAATATTATCGTTGATTTTACAATGGTGTTGCAAACAACTATAAATTTTCATCACTCGCTTGTTGCTTCAAACGGATAAATTTATAGGTGTTATTTTAATGCCATTTAATTTCTCCCGAATCGGTATTTGGTATGAAGGAAAAACGAGCAAAAAGCCCAGCAAACAGCAGAAATACAAGTGCAAAACGCAATCAAACCATTCTCTACATTGTGAGTTTTCTCATCATTTTCTCGCTCATTGCGAGCACCGTTGTGTCAATTTCAAGCTTGCGTTAATGCCTATCGCGTAGAAATCGGGTTTCTGAAAGAAACCCGATTTCTAATTTATTTCACCAGCGGCGCATACATTTCTTGAATGTATTGCTTGAGCATCCGTCGCGTGCTAAACGCGGGGGCGCAAGTGGCAATGGCGTTTTTAGCGCGGTTTAGCCAGCCGTGGGGCACACCCGCTGCATCTTGATCGTAATACAACGGCACGATTTCGTTTTCGAGCGTGCTATAGAGCGATTCGGCATCTACCATATCTTGCTCGGCTTCGCTGGCATAGACATCGCGGCCAATCTTCCAGCCATTTGTGCCGTCATAGGCTTCGGGCCACCAGCCATCCAGCACGCTGAAATTCAATGCGCCGTTGAGCGATGCCTTCATGCCGCTTGTGCCGCTGGCCTCGTAGGGACGGCGCGGCGTGTTTAGCCACACATCCACACCCATCACCAAATGCCGCGCCACATTTGTGTCGTAATCTTCGATAAACACCAACCGCCCGGCGCTATCGGCGTTTTTGATCTGGCGATACAGTTGTTGAATGAGCAATTTGCCCGGCTCATCGTGCGGGTGCGATTTGCCAGCGTAGATAATCTGAACCGGTCTAGAAGCGTTATTAATGATGCGCATCAACCGTTCAACGTCACGCAAAATCAGGGTGGCGCGTTTGTAGGTGGGGAAACGCCGCGCAAACCCGATCGTGAGATGCAGCGGTTCGATCATGACCCCACTGGCGATGGTTTGCACCGGATGCACCGTATGGGTGAGCCATTTGGTGCGAGCGCGTTCGAGCATAAACGTCGCCAATTTGCGCTTGTAATGCTTGCGCAATTGCCACAACACCTCGTTTGGCATGTCGTAAATCTTTTGCCACATCGCTGAGTCATCGGCATTCTCAAGCCAATTTTCGCCCAAATATTGGGTGTAATGTCGCTTGGTGCGCCAAGGAACCCACGTCGGGCAATGCACACCGTTCGTAATGTAGTGAATGGACTGCCCGCCAGTTGGGACGACACTGCCTGCCGCACGCGCCTCATCACTATACATCCATTTCCACATATCGTTTGCCACTTCGCCGTGCAATTTGCTCACGCCGTTAGAGCGGGCCGACATGCGCAACGCCAACGGCGTCATGCCGTAGCTGCCTTGTTGATCGGCAAGCGCAAAAAATTCATCACGGCTAATGCCGAGGTCATTCCAAATTCCATTCAAATGGCGTTCGATCTGCCAAAAGGCGAAGGCATCGTTGCCAGCCGGCACCGGGGTGTGGGTGGTAAAAACGGTGTCTTTGCGCACAATGTCACACGCGGCGTCAAAATCATGGCCTGCCGACACCAACTCGCGAGCGCGTTCAATCGTCAAAAAGGCCGGATGCCCTTCGTTCATATGCCACACGGCTGGGGCAATATTCATCGCTCGCAACAAACGAACGCCGCCCACGCCCAGCAACCATTCTTGATCAATGCGTTTGTCTGGGTCTGGCACATACAAGCGTTGGGTCAGGGCGCGGTCATACTCGCTGTTTTGTGGCAAATTGGTGTCGAGCAAATACAGCGGCACGCGGCCAATTTGCGCCTTCCACGCCTGCATCGTCACCTCGCGGCCCGAAATCCGCGCCGTCACGGTCACGGCTGAGCCGTCAGGTTTGCGCACCAACGTAATCGGCAAAGCGGTGAAATCGTAAATCGGATAATCGGCCTCTTGCCAACCATCTTCGGTGATACGTTGCTTGAAATAGCCGTATTGATAAATAAACCCTACGCCGACCAGTGGCAAGCCAATATCGCTCGATTCCTTTAGATGATCGCCAGCCAAAACCCCAAGCCCGCCGGCATAAAGTGGCAAGACCTCGAAAACGCCATACTCCATCGAAAAATAAGCGACGGGTTTGGCCCATTGTGCGGCGTCGTAATGTTTGCTAAACCATGTGGCTGCATTGGCGGCATGTGTGCCGCTGTTCATATAGACCTCAAACGCAGCCGTAATTCGATCATATTCAGCCAAGAAAATGGGGTTCGCGGCCAACGCATTCAGCGTAACCTTTGGCAATGCGCGTAACAGCTTTACCGGATTATGGCCCAATTGCCCCCATAGCAAATTGTCCATTTTATAGAACAGGGCTTGCGCATCGGGCTGCCATGTCCACCACAGGTTATAGGCCAACTCGCCGAGCTTTTGTATTCGCTTCGGCAGCACCTCAACCAACGCTTTCACTTCAACTTCCATAACTTCTTCCTTTTGTCCCTTAAATCACGAGCGATCCACTATTCAAGCCCGTTCTTATTGGGATATTACTAAATTAATAAAAATAGAGGTCAAAAATTCCTCTAGCCGGTACAATAATACGCGGGTCTGATATCAGACCCGCGTGGGCAACAGTTTTAATTGTAGCGTATATTTTTCTTTAGACCTTATAAAATCGCTGACAAACCCCCCATATTGTAATTTTGACACAAAGTTTATGCAGGCAACAAAGGGGGAATGCTGTATCTAAATTAGCGAAAGACCGTCACATTAAGAAATCTATATACCAATTTCAGGATATCGGCAAAAACTTATTCACTTTTTTGGCTGTGCCATGCTTAAATTAGGTAATGCGGCTGATGTGCATCATGCGTTGCATGGCAGTGATGTTGCTGAGCACGGCCAGCAGCCACACCATGATGACGACAGCAGGCGGGTAAAGACCGCCAGCAAACAAGCCAACCGACAGCAACACAAATCGCCCGAAGCGGCTGAATAAGCCAACCTCGCCATTTAGCCCCAACGATTCGGCCTTGGCGCGGCAATAGCTCACCATAATTGAGCCAACGACGGCAAAAAAAGTGACAAGCACAGACACATGGTCATTGAGCACCAAGAAATACCATGCCAAGCCCACCAACAGGGCCGATTCGGCATAGCGGTCGAGGGTCGAATCCCAAAACGCGCCAAATTTGCCTTGCGTTCCGGTCTTGCGGGCCAGTGGGCCGTCTAGGCCATCGAGCGGCATCGCCAAACAGGTCATCACAAACCCGCCCCAGCCCAAGTAGCCATAGGCAATGAGCAAGCCAGCCACACAATTGAGCACCAAGCCGATAAACGTAAGCGTGTTAGGGTTAAATTTCCAATAGGCCAACACCTTAACAATCGGATCAACGATGAATTGCAGACGAGGTCTAAGATAGCGTTCCATAATATTCTTAGCTCAGATTATAATGGTTGAGGGTGCAGGATGAAGAATGCGTCCCCTACACATAGCCTACCCATATGTCAAGCCAAATTGAAGATCATGCCATTGACGAAGACTACTGGCGAACCTTGCTACAAGATGTAGATCGCGTCATCAGCCGCGTGCATGTGCCAGCGCCTGCGCCCCCGCCCATGTTTTGGGGGCACGAATCGCCATTGCCGCCGCCATTGCCGCGTGAGGTTGCGCCCAAGCCTGTGATCGCGCCTGCTCCAACCACCACGCCGCAAACGTTGATCAAGCAGTTACAAGTGGGCGATATTTGTGCGGGCCGCGTGACCAAACTGACTCATTTTGGCGCTTTCATTGACCTAGGCGGTTATGATGGGCTGGTGCATGTGAGCGAATTGTCGTGGCGGCGCATCGAGCATCCGCGTGATGCGGTGTCGCTCAATCAGCAGGTGCAAGTATGTGTGATGAGCATTGACGACCAGCAGCAGCGGGTGGCCCTCAGCCTTAAACGCATGAAACCCGACCCTTGGCTCACCATCGAGCAACGCTATCGCCCCGGGCAGGCCGTAGATGGCTTGGTATCGAATGTGGTGGATTATGGCGCGTTTATTCGCGTCGAAGAAGATTTAGAGGGGCTGATTCACGCCAGTGAAATGGGCGAAGGCAATTTTTTGCACCCACGTAGTGTGATGAAATTTGGCGAACGTGTTCACGCCTATGTGTTACATGCCGATGCCGGAACGCGCCGATTGGCACTTACGTTAAAATCGGCAACCAAGTAAACTCGAATCATGTCAAATGTTTATCCCATCACCATTGCTGGTGTCAAGCGCGATTTGCCGTTGATGGCGGTTGCGCCCGGCGTGCGC
>JAHBAL020000302.1 GCA_018500105.2 Anaerolineae bacterium | reverse complement strand
GACACAAGCGTCACACTGGCTTGGCAAAACTTTGGCTGACCTGACGACGTATTTGCTGGATTTAATCTTCGGGGATCCCTCGCTGCGCGTCGGGATGACGACTTCCATCTTTTCTGTTATCACAAGACGCTGTAAACGTGAACTGGCACGCTTGAACATATCTGGGGATGAGCCTAAACTATCCTAAACTTATCACACCAATTGCATCGCCACGCCCAAACGGCGCACGCCTTCGGCGAGCATGGCTGGCTCGTAGAGGCTGAAGGCGAGGCGAAGCTGATGCCGACCGCCCTCGCCGGTGTAAAACTTAGCGCCCGGCACAAAGCTCACGCCTTGCGCGTCGGCCTGCGCCACCAATTGGCTGGTGTTGATGTGGTCAGGGCATGTGACCCACACGAAATAGCCGCCATTGGGCCGAATATAGCGACATTGCGGCAAATAGGTATCGAGCGCCGCCAGTGTCGCATCGCGGCGGGCGCGGTAGGTTTGGCGCAAAAAGGCCACGTTATGGTCAAAATCGCCATTCTGACAAAACGCCGCCACCTGCATGGCGACCAAATGATTATGCCCGCCGCCGCTAAAAATCACCCCAGCGTCGGCAATGTGGGCGATCAAGTCGGGCGCAGCCGTCATGTAGCCCAAGCGCAAGCCCGGCGCCAGCGATTTGGCGAATGACCCCAAGCGCGCCACGCATTGCCCTGCGCCGTGTTGTTTGGCAATGGCCCACAGCGACGGCGGCGCAGCGCCATCATAATTTAGCTCGCGGTAAACGTCATCCTCGACGATGAGCAAGCCCTCGGCGGCGGCCAATTGCACCAAGGCCAGCCGCCGTTCGGGGCTGAGCGATGTGCCTTGGGGATTGTTGAAGGTCGGCACGCAATAGAGCATACGCGGACGCTTGCCGGCTTGTCTGGCTTGGGCAATGCGCTCACGCAGCGCCTCGACCAAAATGCCATTTTCGTCGGCGGGCACAGGCATCAAGGCCAAATGCGGGTGGTCGCGCAAAATGTGAATGGCGATGTAATAAGTCGGCGATTCGACAAACACCACGTCATTGGCTTGGGTGTGCAGGGTGAGCAATTGGTCAAGACCGAGCGAATTGCCGCCAGTAATCAGCATTTCGTCGGGGCTGATCTCGGTTTGCTCGTGCGTCTGAATACGGGCGCACAGCCACTCGATGAGCGGCCCCGGCCCATTGAAATGCCCATAATGCAGCGTTTGCGCCCCCCAACGCTGAAAAGCGTCGGCACTGGCACGTTGCATGGCCTCGACAGCCAACAAATTCGGATCGGGTTGTCCCCACATCATTTCGATGAAATTGGGGCGAAAGGTCATTTGGATGATGGGCAGCACAGTGTGGCAATTTTAAATGACTTTTGGTGTCAAGCAGGGCCAAATTCTTAAGACTGTTCAAAAGTCAGCACTTCACTTAACCCGTCATCTCCGCGAAAGCGAAGACCCATAACGAGGCCGGTCAAAAATGCGGCAAACCAGCCAAACTACGTCTGTCTGGTTATAGATTCCCGCTTTCGCGGGAATGACGAGGCGATTTTTGAACAGCCCTGCTAAATTCTCTCATTGTTTTATAACACAAAGCGGCAACATTAAACAAACACAAAGCAAGTTAATCATTTGATTTTCACAAACTCATTTGTGCATCATAAATTTCAATCACAATGACACACCATGAGCTTGATAAACATCCCGCTTCCCTTAACGAAAACAAAGCAGATGATTTCTGCGCCAGTTTTGTCGCTGCCATTGCCGTTGCATTTGGCGATCAAAGAAATTGTGCGCAATAAAGGTCGCTTTTTTCTGATCGCGGTCGTGGTGGCGCTCATTACTTTATTGGTGCTGTTTACCGCCGGTTTGGCGGAGGGGTTGGGGCTTGGCAACCGCGAATTTATTGAAAAAGTGAATACCGATTTGATTGTGTATTCTGACAAAAGCGAATTGTTGATTCCCGGCAGCCGCATTAGCGAAGGCCGAATTCGTGATTTGCGCCAGATTGATGGTGTTGCCGAGGTTGGCGCAATTGCCTGGACCAATGTGGCGGTGATTATGCCGAATAAAGAGCCGGTTAAGGTGGCGTTGGGCGGGGTTTTGGTGTCGCAGCCCGGCGAGCCAAGCGTTGTGGCAGGCCGCCAACTCGATTTTAAACGCGGCATGGAGGCAATTATTGACAAAAGCACCGCTGTGCGCACCGGTTTGAATGTTGGCGACCCAATTCAAATTCGCTCGTTGGTGGCAAGCAAAGAAAAGCGATATGACTTGGTGGTGGCGGGCATTGCCGATAGCAATCAATATGGGCTGCAACCCACCATCTTTGTGCCGCACCTTACTTATGAAAAGATTCGCCCGCGTGCGAGCGATATCGTGAGCAGTGACGGGAAAACGCCGCCTGTGACATTTAATGTGGCGTTTGTCAAATTAAATAACCCCAGCGATGGTGTCAATATGGCGGCATTGATCGAACGCCAGATCGCCGACTCGACCAACTTGAGCCGCGAGGCGGATGGGGTGAAGCTGGTGAATAGACAAACGGCGTGGGAAAACACGCCCGGCTACAGCGCCCAACAAAGCACCTTGGGGATTCAACGGGTGTTTACATTGCTCATTGGGTTGTTGGTTGTGGGCAGCTTTTTTCGGATTCAGGCCATGCAAAAAATTGCCCAAGTGGGTGTCTTAAAAGCCATCGGCACAGCCAGTTGGAAGATCGGGTTGGCGGCGCTGCTGCAAATTTTTACAGTGAATGCCTTTGGCGTGATGTTGGGGGCGATGTTGACATGGCTATTGACCTTAGCGATTCCGCCCGTTGTGCCGATACGCTTTGATGGTTTGGATGCCTTGCGCACCGTCTTGCTGTTGTTGGTCATCGGGCCGCTGGGCGGGTTGGTGGCGGTGCGGGCCTTGCTCAAAGCCGAGCCGCTGAAGGCGTTGGGGTTAGCTTCTTAAGACAAATAGATTAAAATCATGAAAACAGCACTTCAAGCAAACACGGTTTTAAAAACGTATCAAAATGCGGGTCAAACGATTCATGCAGTGGATCATGTCAACCTTGAGGTAAAGGCTGGCGAATTTGTGGCGCTAGTTGGCCCAAGCGGTAGCGGCAAAACCACACTATTGGCATTGTTGGCGGGCTTGCTCAAGCCATCGTCGGGGCAAGTGCTGATTGACAATTCGCCGCTGTGGCAAATGAGCGATGCGCAACGCACCCGATTTCGGGGCGACAAAATTGGCTTTATCTTTCAAGCCAGCAATTTAGTGCCGTTTCTCACCGCCCAAGAAAATGTGGAATTGATGCTGAAATTGAAGGGCAGTTTAGACCGTGATGGCAAAGCCCGCGCCGCTGATTTATTAGGTCGCTTGGGGCTGGGCGATCGGCTCAACAACTTACCCTCTCAGATGTCGGGCGGACAGCAACAACGGGTGGCAATTGCACGGGCGCTCATTCACGAGCCAGCCGTCGTTTTGGCCGATGAACCCACCGCTAGCCTCGATACGGAGCGGGCATATCAAGTGGTGCAAACGCTGCAATCGTTGATTCACGAACAAAAGCGAGCTGGCATTATGGTGACCCACGACCTGCGTATGTGTCGTTATGTTGATCGTGTCATCCGGATGCGCGATGGCAAAGTCGCTCAAATTATCGAGTCGAAAGCCGATTTGCTGCAATTGGCAAATGCGGATCATTAAGAAGCACACAGTGCTCACTATCTCGTTTGTTTGATCATTTTATGACTTACGCGCATTAAAAACATTTCACCGCAAAGAACGCAAAGCTCACAAAGAAAAAAAGTTTTACCAATGCAAATCTTCGAGTTCTTTGTGCGCTTTGTGGTGAAATACTTGCCTTGTGCGTAAGGTGAGTTATTAACAATGACGCATTCCAGTTTTGCCCATATGATCAACCAACTTGGTCAGCACATGCTTCAGGCATAATCTTAGGCATGGTAAAACTTGCCAAGACTTGTAGTCGTGTCGTTTTGTTCAGCCTCATCGCCTATTTTGCGGCGGTGCTGGTCTTGGGGTTAATCCCGCGCAATGCCTCATTTCGGCCTTACAGCGGCAACGATGGCGTCGAGATTTTTGTGCGCAGCAATGGTGTGCACACCGATCTGGTTTTTCCCATTCAACACCCGCTATTCGACTGGCGCACGCAGCCGCTATGGGCGGCATTTCAGCCCGACCCAAGCCACACCCATATCAGCGTCGGCTGGGGCAGCCGCGAGCTGTATTTAAACACACCAACATGGGCCGACCTCACCCCGCAAATCGCGTTCGTTTCGCTGTCTGGCTTGGGGCAATCGCTCATGCACGTCGAGTTATTGCCCACACCCGCGCCCGATGCCAACACGGTGCGCCTAAGCCTATCGCCTAGCCAATATCGGCAATTGGTGGCCTACGCACTCGGTGCGTTTGCCTCGCCCACTTCGCACGCCATTCGCGGCTACACGCCCACCGATGTGTTTTTCCCCGCCAAGGGATGGTATCACTTGTTCAACCCATGCAATGAATGGACACGACGCGGCCTAACCCACATCGGCGTCCGCACCCCCATTTGGTCACCCTTCGACCCATTTCTGTTTTGGCACTTACGATAATGGACAATGGAGAATGGACAATGGAGAATGGACAATGGACAATGGACAATGGACAATGGTTAATGGTTAGTGATTAGTGTCATCATTGTCATCATTGTCCATTGTCCATTGTCCATTCTCCATTACTCATCTTCGTAACATAGGCAAATAGACCTTGGTTGCCTTGCCGGTGTTGATGCTGCCGCCCCACTTGGCCGGGCCATACACATTCGTGCGGCCCGTCGTCTCGGTCTCGACCAGCCAATAAGTGTAAACCTTGCTGCCAGCCGCGCCGGTGTCGGCGAACTCGTAAGTTGCGCCGCCGCCACCGCGACCCTCGCCCAAAATGGCGTTCGCCGTCACCTTCACCGCGTCATCCGGAATCTGGTCGCCGCTGTGCTGCCCTTCGGCGCGGTAAAGCACAAAGCTCCATGTGTCAATTTCGCTCAGCGTCACCCATTTCACTTTCACGCTGCCATTGGTCGGCATCGCCGCAAAGCTCGCCAACGTCACCGCGCTCGGCTCAAATGGGTTATCCACCACGTTGCTATTCCGGCTGGTCACAATGCTGCCACTCTCTTGACCGCTAATCTGCGCCACGTTCGTGATCACCGTCACCGCATTTAGCGCATCAATAATCCGCACGCGGAAGACAATCTCCTTGCTCTGGCCCGGATTGAGTGTTCCAATCTCCCATACCAACGTATTGCCCACACTGCGGGTCGGCGCGGGCACGGCGCTGCCCGCCACGTACTGCACCACCGGGCTGTCAATTGGGTCAGTTACGACCACACCCGTCGCCACCGTGCTGCCCCTATTCTTAGCGATCAAGGTATACACCAGCTCATCACCCGCCCGCACCGATGTGCCACTTGCGCCGCCCACGGGCGTGGTCACATATTTTTCCATACTCAACTGCGGCAAAATGAACAAGCCTGCGTCCACACGCGGCTCGTTGCCACCGCTCGATATGGTGTATGGCGGCGTGTTGCCCGTCGTCGTGTCCGCGTCGCTGTCCGCCGCCTCATCGCCGCCCGCATTCGGCGTGGCGAAGATATAGCCGCCCGGCAACATAAACGTCACCGTATACGTCCCGCTGATCAAGTTGGTAAAGCTGTAACCACCGCTGGCGTCGGTCTGCGTCGTGCTGATGACAATGCCGCCGCTATACAGCCGCACTACCACATTCGCCACGCCCGGCTCGCCCGCGTCTTGGATGCCGTTATTGTTGACATCCAGCCACACACGATCACCCAGCGAGGCCGGTCGCCAGAACCCGCTGTCTATCGTCGGGTTGTGTTGGCCGGGTTGCAAGACGATATTGCTGATCACCAATCCGTCGTTGTCGGCGGTGTCGCCACCCACATTCACCAACGTCTGCTGATACCCCGGCGGGGTCGCAAACATCACCGTGTAGGGCACATTCGGCACGAGATTGCTAAAGTTGTAATAACCCGTAATGCTCGTCGTCGTTGTAATTGTCCCTGTCGGCGTCTGCAAACTCACCAACACACCCGCAATCGGCGGCTCGCCCGCGTCTTGCTGCCCGTTGTGGTTCACATCCTCCCACACGTAATCGCCCAACGACGCTGATCGCCAGAAGCCAAAGTCCACCGTCAAGTTGTCCTTGGCATCGCCACTCAGGCTGCCGGGTGAGGTCGTATCCTCGCCCAATGGGTCGTTCACGCCCAAAATCACCTTCGCACTCGTCACGCCGTCGCTCACATTGTCGTCACCGTGATCGCGGTTGTTGTTGCCCGCCATAAATGCAATATCTTGCCCACTGCTGCTTTGGCTACTGCTCAAAACACCGCTAGCATTAAATTGACCTGACGGGATGCGCACCACGTAGCTGCCCGCCGCCACATCGTTGAAGATGTAATAGCCGTTCGCGTCCGTCGTCGTCGTCATCACCAGCGTCAAGCCACTGCCTTGCAGCAACTCCACCACCACATTCGCAATTGGCGTTTCTCCCGCATCGAAAATGCCGTTGTTGGTCTGGCCTGAACCCGTGCCTTCGTCGTGCCACACGCGGTTGCCGAGGCTAAACTTCGTCACGAAGCCGAAATCCACCGAGCGAATCACTTCGCCCGCGCCCAGCATCACCACCGTGTTGTTGCTGTGGCTCTGATTATCGGGCGAGGCATTGTTCACCGTGCTGCCGCCCGGCGTCACGCTCGGTGTTGTGCCTGTCGGCGCTGTGCCATACGTCACCGTATACCCCCCCGCCGGAACCGTGAACGTGTATTGCCCATTTGCGTCCGTCGTGGTGGTGTAAACCACGCCCGTGCTGCTCGTCGCCGTCAACACATGGCCCGGCACGGGCACTTCGCCCGCCTCGAACACGCCATCGTTGTCGGTCTCGATCCACAATTGATTGCCGAAGCTCTGGCGCACAAAGCCAAAGTCCACCGTCAGGTTGTCTTTCGCATCGCCACTGGGGCTGCCGGGGCTGCTCACATCCTCGCCCAGCGGCTCGCTCACACCCAAAGTCACTTTCTGGCTGGTCACGCCGTCCGTCACCACGTCATCACCATGATCGCGGTTGTTGTCGGTGGTGGTGAATGTGCCGGTTTGGCCCACGCTGCTGCTATAACCCGCCAACTTGCCACCTGCCGCAAACTCGCTGGCCGGGATGCGCACGAAGTAGCTGCCAGCGTCGAGATTGTCGAAGCGATAGTAGCCGTTGGCGTCAGTCGTCATCGTCAGCACCGCGCCCGTGCCATTGTTCACCAATTCCACCATCACACCGGCTGGCACGGCTGGCTCACCCACATCATAAAAGCCGTTGTTGCGCTGGGCGGGGTTTCCATCCACACCCTCGTCCACCCACAAACGATTGCCAAGGCTAAATTTCGGAACCGTAAAGCCGAAGTCAATCGTCGGGATCACGTCGCCCGGCTTCAGCACCACCACCACGTTGTTCGGGCGGCTTTGCTGATCTGTGCCGAGGTCGCTGTTGCTGGCCGTGCCATCATTCGGCGTGCTGCTCGCCACCGTCCCCGCCGGCGCTGCGCCATAATTCACCGTATAAGTGTGGTTGGCCGGAACCGTGAAGGTGTAGTAACCCGCCGCGTTCGTCGTTTGCGTATAGACCATGCCGGTCTCGTCCGTCGCCGTGATGACCTTACCCACCACCGGCGTAATTACGCCCGTCGCAGCGATGCCGTCGCTGTCGCTTTCGATCCACACAAAATTGCCAAAGGTCGCCACCGGATAGAAACCAAAGTCGGCGGTCAGGTTGTCGTTTGCGTCGCCAGTTGGCCCGTTTGTGCCGTTGCCGGTCGCGCCCGCGTCAACATCGCTCAGCGGCTCGCTCACGCCCAGCGTCACCTTTTGGCTGGTCACGCCGTCGCTCTCGCTGTCGTCGCCATGATCGTAGCTGTTGTTGGTCGTGGTGAAGGTCGCGGTCTGGCCTGTGCTGCTCTCGTAGCCAAACAATCTGCCGCCGCTGGCGAAGTTGCTGGCTGGAATGCGCACGAAGTAGCTGCCAGCGTCGAGGTTGTCGAAGCGATAGTAGCCGTTCGCATCGGTCGTCATCGTCAGCACCGCACCTGTGCCGTTGTTGACCAATTCCACCGTCACGCCGCTGCCCGCGCTTTGTTCGCCCGCATCCACGCGCCCGTTGTTGGTGTTCGTGCCTGCACCCGCATCAAACCACACCAAGTTACCCAGCGAGTATTTCACAGGCGTGCTCGTCGGCGTTGCAGTAGCCGTTGATGTTGGTGTCGCTGTTGCCGTCGAAGTTGGTGTGTTCGTCGGTGTTTCGGTTGGCGTCGCTGTTGCCGTCGAGGTCGGCGTGTTGGTCGGTGTTTGAGTTGGCGTCGCTGTTGCCGTCGAAGTCGGTGTGTTGGTCGGCGTTTCGGTTGGCGTCGCCGTTGCCGTCGAGGTTGGTGTGTTG
>JAHBAL020000335.1 GCA_018500105.2 Anaerolineae bacterium | reverse complement strand
TGGAAGCGCGTTGTAAATTTGGCCCAACCGTCACCACAACTGCATCGGCCTCGGCAGCGGCTTGCCGAATTTTGTCGGCTTCGTCGCCGCGCAGCACCAATACCTCGTCGCATACACGACGCAAGGTTTCGACTTTGGCGGCGGTGGTGGTTGTGCCAATCACACGATGCCCGCGTTGTTTGAGCAATTCGGCGGTTTGGCTGCCGATAAAGCCCATGCCAAGCAGAAGAATGTTCATGGCGGTGATTTTACTGTAAGGCGTTGCAAAATCGTGTACAGTTGGGGGAATATGATTAACATTACTGTGTGGCACGAATATCGCCACGAGAAAATTCACAAAGAAGTTTCAGACGTTTACCCGCAAGGGATGCACACCGCCATTGCCGAAGGGTTGCGGGCGAATGACAAGGGCGGCGAATTTAGCATTCGCACCGCCACACTCGATGAATCCGAACACGGGTTGACCGACGACGTGCTGAACAGCACCGATGTGCTGATTTGGTGGGGGCATTTGGCGCATCACGAGGTCAGCGATGCGATTGTGGACAAAGTGGTAAAGCGGGTTTGGCAAGGCATGGGCTTGGTGACGCTGCATAGTGGGCATTTCTCGAAGCCATTTAAACGCTTGATGGGCACGGGTTGCGATCTGAAATGGCGCGAATCTGAGCGCGAGATCGAGCGGCTGTGGCTGGTCGCGCCTGCGCATCCCATCGCCGCTGGTTTGCCAGAAATGATTCAACTCGACCGCGAGGAAATGTATGGCGAACATTTCGACATTCCCGCGCCCGACGAGTTGGTGTATGTCAGTTGGTTTGAGGGTGGCGAGGTTTTTCGCAGCGGCTGCTGCTGGCAACGCGGCAATGGGCGCATTTTCTATTTCCGCCCCGGCCACGAGACCTTCCCGACTTACTACAACCCGCAAATCCGGCATGTCATCGCTAACGGCGTGCGCTGGGCCGCTCCCGTCAACACCCCACAACCCAAACGCGGTCATCATCCAGTGCCGCTGCAGAAACTAAGTGCTTAGTGCTTGGTAATGAGTAACGAGTAATGAGTAACGAGTGATTTAAAACGACTCGTCACTCGTTACTCATTACTCGTACTCATCATCCCCAAAAAAAATGCCTCCCTCTTGGTATTCCCCATCCGCAGCTGAATTTAGCGCCCGTCATGCGGCGCGGTTCAATGCGCTTTCGCTGACCGAACTCGACGCTGAATTGCATGACTTGGTGGCGCAGCACGAGCGCCACCTCGACCACGATTGCATCAACCTTTACGCTGGCACAAATATGCTTAACCCCCGCGCCGCCAAATTGCTCGCCAGCAGCCTCGGCAGCCGCCCTAGCCTCGGCCACCCCGGCGACAAATACAACAAGGGCATGGGCTTCGCCGAGCAAATCGAGGTGATGGAAATCGAGCTATTCAAGCGCGTGTTTAACGCCGATTATGTCGAGCATCGCGTCGGCAGCGGCTCGCTGGCAAATTTGTATGTGTATATGGCGACGACACAGCCGGGCGATACCATCATGGCGTTTGCCGATGCCGCCGCTGGGCACCCCACCCATCACGCCATTGGTGCGGCGGGCTTGTATGGCTTAAATGTGGTGGATGTGCCATTTGACACAGCCCAAATGGATGTGGATATCGCCGCCTTGCGGGAACGTGCCCACCAAGTGCGCCCCCGGCTCATCATCGTGGCGGGCAGCATGTGCCTGTTTCCCTATTCGGTGCGCCAAGTGCGAGCCATCGCCGACGAGATCGGCGCGATGGTGATGTATGACGCGGCGCATATGGGCGGCATGATCGCTGGCGGGCAATTTCAGCAGCCCTTGGCCGAAGGGGCGCACGTCATGACCGGCTCGACGTATAAATCGTTGGGCGGTCCGGCGGCGGGGTTTATTGCCACCAACGATGCCGGTATTGCCGAGCGGCTCGACCGCATCGCGTTTCCGGGCCTCACCGCCAATTTTGACCTGAGCCGCAGCGCCGCCATGTGCGTGGCGCTGATGGATGTGCTGGAACACGGCGCGGCCTATGCCCAAAGGTGCATTGAGAATGCCCAAACGCTGGCGCAGGCCATGCACACACGCGGGCTGACAGTGCATGACGTGGCGGGCAAGGGCTTTACGGCATCGCAACATGTGGCGTTGCAGGCCATCGCCTATGGCGGCGGCAACCACGCCAGCAAACGGCTGGAACCAGCCAATGTGCTTATGACCAGCATCAGTTTGCCCATTCCGCCGGTTGCGGGCGATGCCAACGCCATTCGCATTGGCACGCAAGAAATCACCCGTTGGGGCATGATGCCAGAACACATGCCCGTCATCGCTAATTTCATTGGGCGGGTGCTGCTCGATGGCGAATCGCCTGCCGCCGTGCGCGACGATGTCATCGCATTTCGGCGCGGGTTTCAGCGGCTGTGCTTTGTCAAATAGCAATCTCAAGCAAATCTCGCCCGTAAGTGATCTTGCCGTCAAAGGTTGTTTGCACCGCCGACACCCATTTGTCGGGCGTGAGGTTGGGGTCGTCGGATGGGACGTAGTGATGCAACACGAGTTGCTTGACCTGCGCGGCTTGGGCGATGCGCCCGACGTCTTCGCACAAGGTATGCGCTTGGTAAAAATGCCGCCGTAATTCGTCGGGGTTGACATTGGGGATGCGCTTGAGCAAGGCTTCGATGCCGCCATCGTGCATGACCTCGTGGATCAGAACATCGGCCCCTTGCGCAAATTGGGCGAGCGGTGGGTAATAGCCGGTGTCGCTCGAAAACACAATCGTTTTATTCACCACGCCAGCCGCGTCCTTAATCTCAAATTTCAACCCATAATTGTCGAAAAAGGGCAGGTGCGGCGTCCAGCAGCCAGTCACGCGCACCTCGTCATTTTCCATAATGGGACAGGTGGCGGGCTGTGGCACGGGCCGCCAAGCATTGGGTTCATTGACCAAGGCGGCGCGGTCGAAGGCGGGGTTGTCGTGGGCAAAGACCAATTTGCGCAGGTCGGGCCGGCCTTCGTCGCTGATGCGCAGGCTGATGTCAATGTGCATCATGCGCCAAAAATCGTCGGTCATTTGGGCTGTACCGGGTGGGCCAAACACATCCACCCGCGTTTTCAGGCCGTTGCTCCATGCGTTGTGCAGCAATCCGCCATATTCGAGCGTGTGATCGGAGTGATGGTGGGTGATAAAAACATAGCGCAAGGCTTGCAATGGCAAACTGGCCTCGACCACGCGCCGCGACACGCCCGTGCCACAATCCACCACATATAGTTTTTGGTTGATCAGCAACGCATTCGACGTTTGGCACGTGTTGTTGGCGCGGATGGTGGGGCCGCCTTTTGTGCCGAGCAAAATTAGTCTTGGGTTCATAGGATATAAAAATAGGGGTTTTGATAAAACAAGTTTTGCGGTGTGTGCATTATTCACTGATGTTACACAAGGCTCAGACTTTTACCACAAAGGGCACAAAGAACTCAAAGATTTGTATCCGAAAGCCTTCTTTTCTTTGTGTCCTTCGTGCCCTTCGTGGCGAAATATCTATCTTGTGCGTAAAGTGAGTTATTCAGCCACTGGCTCGCGCAAACGGCGCAGCCCACGCCACACAATCGCCAGCAGCAGCCATTGACCCAAAAAGAAATAGCTGAAATGGGTGATGGTGAAGCTGCCCAGCGGCAGATGCGCCCCACGGGTGCTGTCAATCAGTGCCCCCCATGCCATTGGCGCAAAGGCTGCCGAGAGGTTGGCGACCATGCCGTATGTGGCAAAAAACATCGGGCTGCCTTCTCGGTCGCCGATTTGGTTCATCACCAGCCGCGACACTGATAGGTCGAACAATGAGCCATAGCCGCCCGAAACCATCAACAAGCCAAGGCTGAAGACGCTGCCCAACGCGCCGAGCCACCACACATTGGGGCCAAAGGGCAGCAGCGATAAGGCCAGCCATAGCAACAAACTGATAAACCACCAGCGCAATACAAGACGAAAATAGTGCAAGCTGCCATGCAGGTCGAACCGAGATCGCACTTGTTGGATGACGACTGTGCCGGCCAACAGTGCGCCCGCCGTTGCCACCAAAATCCAACTGCCTTCGATAGCCAAAACTTCGCGCAAGAACACGGTCACAAAGGCCGGCATCGCACCCACCACCAGTTGCACGCTGATATTGAACAGCAGGAAATGGCGAAAATCGGGATCTGCCAACACTTGGCGCACGCTGATATTTGAGGCGCTGGATTGCTCGTTGGCTGGCGGTGGGGCGGGCATATTGGCTAAAAAGTAGGTGCTGACGCCGCAAACAAGGCCGCCTAACCCGAAAATGATGGCGTAATTGGACAAATTGTCGCGCAGGCTGAGTAAGACACTGGCGAGTAACATCGCGCCAACAGCGGCGCCGGTGTTGCAAATGCGTTCATTGCTCAAAAAATCGAGGCGGTTTTCACGCGGCACAATAGACGCGATCCAAGGCAGCCATGTGCCGGAGGCGATGCCGCGAAAAATAGACAAAATCGTGGTGATGATCACCAATAGCCATGTCGCCGATACGGGCGAAATAGTTTGTTGGGCCGCCAGCCATGCCAGCACAGCAGAGACCAAAATGCCACTGGTGCGCACAAAATAGGCGTAAACGTGAATGGTGCGATAGCCAATGCGTCCGGCAAAACGCGCAAAGGGCAATTGCAAGCCCATCATCATGGGTAACACGCCGGTAATGATGCCAATGGCGAGCGAAGACGCGCCCAGATCGCGCGCAAACAGCACCAATGGGCTGCTCAGGCCCAATTGAAATGCGATGGCGTTGAAGATGAGAAAGAGATAGGCGTTGCGCAAATTCGGCGCAGGCGGTGATGTCGGCATGCGCCTATCATAAGTTAATTATGAATGGTGAGTTATGAATGATGAATACGTATTTGGCAAGTAAAGATTTTGCCCTTCCAATTGTCATTGAGTCACAAGTTTCAATGTCGGCATAACTTCATCATTCATCATTCATCATTCATCATTCATAACTCATGACTTATAAGAGCATGGCTGCGCGGAGGAGAAATTCGCGGGCTTTGCGCGGGTCGGCGGCGGCGGCGGCAAATTCGGCGTTGCGGCGACGGCGATATTCGTCTTCGGTGGCCGACATATCATGATAATTTTTGTCGGTGGTGAGTTGCACATCGTTCATGGCAAAGCTGCGGCGATCTTGCTCATATTGCGCAAACGCCTGTGCCATATCTGCACCATAATGCAAAATCTGGTCAATTTGCCCCGCCAAACGATGGGCGTCATGGATACCACTGTTCATACCCATGCCGCCCATCGGGTTGTTAATGTGCGCTGCATCCCCTAGCAGCACAGCATTACCGCAAAAAAAACGATCGGCAACACGCTGATGCACCTTATAAATCCAAGTGCCATTGACTTTGTAAGGGGCGGTTTGCCCCAAAAATTGGTCAATTCGTGCCCGCATAGCGGCCTCTTCTTGCGCCGCGATCTCATTTTCGTCATCGCGCAGCCGAAAAACGATGCGCGTAACATTGGGGTTGTGCAACACAATCACCCACTCGTTGGGATCGAACACATAGGCCACCGGCCCAAAGTCGGGCATGATGGCATCAAAGTTAATATCGGTGGCGGCGAGCAAAAAGCGGTCTTCATAGGTTTTGCCTCTAAACCCAATGCCCAATCGGCGGCGCACCTCGCTGTGCGCCCCATCGGCCCCGCACAAGATGCGCCCACGCAATTGCCTCATGCCCTCGGCGGTCTCGATGGTGGCGGTTACGGCATCGCCATCGTCGGTAAAGTCCACCAGTTTGTGCGCCATATGCACCTTTGCCAACGGCGACGCCTCGATGATGGGCTTGAGGGTTCGGGTAAGCGTGCTTTGCGGGCATTGCAGCCGATAGGGATAGGGCGTGTCGTTGGCGATCAGACTATAGTCAAACTGGGCCACTTTTTGGCGGGTGGCGCGTTCCCAATATTGCAGGCGATGCACCAAAAAACCCACCTTTTTGAGCGGCTCTAGCACTTCCCATTCGGCGAGCATTTCGAGGGTGCGAGGATGAAAGGTGCTGGCGCGAGCCTCGGTGCTTAGTTCTGGCAGCATCTCGACCACTTCGACCGCGATTCCGCGACGAATGAGCGCAAGCGCCAACGTAAGCCCAACTGGCCCGGCCCCGATGATGAGGATAGGAAGCATATAAGGAAATTAAGAATTGAAAATTGAAAATGTGAAAATGAAATGTCATTTTCGCGAAATAATTTTACATTTTACATTTTCAATTTTATTTAAAATTCTCTTAACAAACTGCCGCAACCATAAACCTTGTCTTGGATGCCGTTTTGGCGCAGGGCGTGCCACCAGGTGGCGGCGTTGATGGCGATGACGGGCTTTTTTAGCCAGCGCTCGGCCTCGTCGGCCAGTCGCACCATGCTCAGGTTTGTGCCCACCTGCACCAGCGCGTCAATGTCGTCGCCGTTGACCTCCATCAGGGCGTCGCGCAATTCATCTTCTTGCACATGCGCAATGGCGATGGCGGTGGGGCAACGAAAGCCCTTGATCTTCGGCACGTCGAAGCCGATATCGTTGAAAAAGCGCACCACGTTGCGGTCGCCAATCGGCTGATAAGGCGTAACGACGCCAATTTTCTTGGCCCCAAATAATTGAAGCGCCTTTTCGCAGGCTTCAGCGCCCGTTGCCACATCTAAGCCATTGGCGCGTTCGCTTACCCGTTGCTTAAAGGCACGGTTGCCGTCCATCCCATCCCAAAATGTCTCGGCACTCATGCCCATCACCATGTAATCTGGCTCGCAGGTCATTACGCGGTCAATACAATAATTGATCTCGACGCGAATTTGGCGCAAAAGCTCCTCGAATGCGTCGTCGCTGCTTAAATTTTGGTTGTGAATGTGGATGCGCCCAAAGTGTGCGGTTACGCCCGGCACACGCATCATATAAAAATCTGGTTCAACGATGGTGTTGGTGCTGGGGGCCAATACGCCAAATTTTGCACGCCAACCAAGGGCGTCGCGGCGTTGCCCAGTTGGGTTGGGGATAGTTGGATAACTCATAAAACTGCCTTGACAAAACTGAATTTTTGGTGAAAATGTTATAACATTATGATATTATAGTGTCCAATTGTCAAGGTGTGTTCACTTGCCAATTTCAGGCTTAGAGACTTAGAGATAGAGAAAGCAGAATGGGGCTAAATCGAAATCTGCCAATTCCATTGCACTACCAACTCAAGCAAATTTTGCTTGAGAAGCTCAACACGCACGCATGGCAGGCGGGCGAATTGATCCCCAGCGAGCAAGAGCTGGAGGCCCAATATGAGGTGAGCCGCGCCGTCGTGCGGCAAACGCTGGGCGATTTGGTCAACGAAGGCTACCTAAGCCGTCAGCGTGGGCGAGGCACAATCGTGGCTCGCAAAAAAATTGCCTTCGACCCGTCGAGCGGTATCGAGCTAAATGGCGATCAACACAAGCATGGGCGCGATGTGCTGGGCTGGCGCTTGATCGAGCGCGTGTGTGCCGAGGTCCCCGCCAACGCTGCCGCTGCCTTAAATATCGCCGCCAACACCAAAGGATTGCGTATTTGTCGGCTGCGGCTGGCGGGCGATGCCCCGCTCGGTTATCACATCGCCTATTTGCCTGAACGCTGGGCACACGCCATTAATCCAAACCAGTTTGAACAGGGCGATTCGTTGGCCTACTTGGCCCAATTGCCCGAACTGCAAAATGCCCGCACCCTGCGCACGCTTGAGGCGCGGCTGGCAACCCCCGAAGATGCCAAGCTCATTCAAATTGGCAAAGGCATGCCGGTATTGTATTTAGAACGCACCCTCATTGCCGAGGATGGCACGCCGATTGAATTTGTGACGGCGGCTTTTCGCGGCGACCAGTTCAAATACAAAATTACCATGTAGCGCGTTTTTACAAATTCGCAAAAATGAAGCAGATGAACAACACAAATCCTCCGCCCACCCGCAAAAACAACGAATTGCAGCTTAAACGCCGCGCCCAAATGTTCAATTATTTGTTGGGCTGGGTGACGTTGGTGTGTGTCATCGGCATGGCGCTCGATGATTTGCAAGCCTATACCGGCATCCCGATTGAAAAAGCGACCGGCAACACCTTTACCGGCGTTTTCTTTTTGCTCATTTTTGTTCATGCCTTTGCTGCGCTTTATTTGTATGGTGTGCCCGAATACAAAAAAAATATTCGAGTGATTGACATTTATATAGGGTTTAGTTTGTTTGTTGTGTTGTTGGCCAATCGCTCATTTATTTATGTTTCACCGCTCAACACCATCACCCGCGCACTCATGTATTTGCCCATCGTCGTTCATGTGTTGTTCAATATCAATTTTGCTATTCAGCGCATAACCGGCAAAATCATTCATCGCCCGCTCAAGTTGTATTTAGGTGGCAATGTGGTGCGCGACGCCACCGCCGATTAGGGTTTTGCGTAGCTTTTTGGCGCTACGTTTGATCAATAACCCATTACCCATTTTTTTTATTTATTCAGGAGGAACATGTCTAACAAACAATCAATCGCAAAAATTAACCGTTGGATCGGCTGGTTATGTGTGCCCATCACACTTGCCGCATTTGTCACCCGCTATGTGTTGTTTTGGAACGACAAGACCGGCCCCAATTATGGGACTTATGTGCTTGTTCAAACCTTAGTTGGTATCTTCCCGCTCATTCATGGTCTTATTTCAATTTATGTGTTCGGTGTGCCGCGATCTTCAAATAGCGCCAAAGTGCGCCATGTGTATATCGGCTATGCTGTGCTTTTACTCATCCTCGTTAGCCAATCCGTCCCCGGCTTAGGCATCATCTATGATGTTCTCACGATTGCGATGTATCTCGCAATTGTGTATCACACCATTTTGGGCTTTAAGCACGCAATGGCGCGTAACAGCGGGGGCGATAGTATGGCCGAATTGCATCGTGGGGCACGTCAGGCTTAATCAAATTTGAACCATGAGCCGAGCTTGCAAAACAAGTTCGGCTCGATAAACTAAAAACAAATGGTAGATAGTATTACTCATCTTGTCACCGCTGTCGCTATGATCATTTTGTTCGTCAAAATGATCCAACTCTCGCGGCAAAACAAGTCCATTTGGACTTTGGCTGCCGCAAGTGTGATGTTTGGCTTGATCTGGGATAACACGGTGTTAGGGTTGGGGCGATTTTTGGGCGAGGGCACACTGCTCAAAGCCCTTAATTACCCGCGATTTTGGATGCACGCCTTGTTTACGCCATTGCTCATCATGTTTGTGTGGTATTTGTTGCGGCGGGATGGGGTGAAATGGGCGCAAGGCATGACCGCCTACGCCATTTTTGGCACAATCACCTTGTTGTGCATTGCTATTGGGGTCAATGCGGACATTCTTAAGCTCAACTTGGCCTTTGTCGGCGGCGACGATGTGTGGCGTTATCGCAACGCCGCTACGGCTGGCCCGCCCATCCCTGCAATTGTGGCCGTGCTGGTCGCCATCATCGGCGGCGTGGTCTTGTGGGTTCGTCACAAGTGGTGGGGCTTGGCCGTTGGGGCCGCGTCTATGTTTATTTTTACCGCGCTGGGGTCGCGTTTGCCCGATGTCTTTACCAATTTGGGCGAGCTAACCCTTGTCATGGGCTGTTATTTTGCCGATAAACGAATGAAAGGCATTTATGTGCCTTTTAGCAGAAAGTCCTAAGCCATAAGTGCTAAGTGCTAAGTAGGCGTAACTTGTTCACTCAGCACTTAGCACTTAGCACTTAGCACTTAGCACTTAAAAAGATATGATCAAAAACTTCTGGTGGCCGCTTGCTTTTAGCAATGAAATTACGACAACGCCACAAACGCTGCGCCGATTTGGCAAAGATTTTGTGGCCCAACGCACTGCTCAAGGGATTCTGTTTTCGCGTACCTTAAAAAATGGGCAAACCGAGCGTTATGATACCGCCGAGCGTTATGGCTGGATGTTTGCCTTTATCGGCGATCTGCCACCCCATGAGCGGCTGCCGATTCCAGACCTGCCCTATATCGAAGACACGGTGACCTATAAACGCACACAAGGTAATTTTGATTGGAATGTGCATTATGCGCGGGCGCTCGAAAATGGCGTTGACGCTTCGCATACGCCATTTGTGCATGGCGGCAGTTTTGGCAATCCCGAAGAGCCGCAAATTGAAGAATATGAAACCAAGGTCACCGACACAGCGTGTATGGCGACCATTCACCTCAAGCCGTCGCCAGCTAAAGGTCTATGGGGCAAGCTTTATACCAGCAAAAAACGGGACACAGTGGTTAAAACCGTCGTCGGCTGGTGGATGCCCAATATGAGTATTCTTGAGGTGCATTTGCCGATGGGCACACTCATGATTTTTAACGCCCATGTGCCCATTGACGACACCAAAACCGTGAGCAAATGGATTGGTCTGCGCACCTTTTTTAAGGGTAATTGGGCCGATGCCAACGCCGCCCAGCGCGTCATCAAGATTTTTAATCAAGATAAAAAAGTGGTCGAATCGCAACGCCCTGAAATTTTGCCGTATGACCTCGGTGCTGAGTTGCACGTCAAGAGCGACGCCGTGCAAATTGCCTTTCGCAAAGTGCGCCAAACCTTCTTCGACCGCGGCTGGGGCATGTATCCCAAAGGCAAATCGGCACTTGAGTAAAAGAATTATGAATTATGAGTTATGAATTTTTAATTCATAACTCATAATTCATAATTCGTCATTCTTTAACTATGTTTAAATACTCCCTCCCTCTGGCTTTACACGACTTTACGCCGGTAATTTTTGCCTTTTTGGGCTTTTTGGCGTTGGCACGCATGGGCTTCGCCATTCGCCGCGATGTTGGGCGGCTGATGATTGTGGGCGCGACGCTGACGCTGATGGGCGGGCTGGGCAAGGCCGTGTGGAAATTAATCATCGCCCTGAGTGAGGGCGGCATTGATGTGCGCGTGCTAGACAATGGCCTGTTCTTTTGGATGGCGCCGGGGTTTACCCTGATGGCCTATGGCATGAGTTATGTTAAGCGGTTGACGCTCAACCGCCCATTGCGCCGCGACAATATTTGGCTGGTTCCTGTTATCGCATGGGCGGTAATTTGGGCCGTTGGCATCGCGGCGGCACTCGCCCGTCCTGACAGCCGCACATGGAATCTGATTTGGCTGGCCGTGACCAGCGTCGGGCAATTGATCGTGTCGTCGTTTGCGGTGACACAAGCCTTGCGGCAAGGCCAAAAGCCACCCGCAATTTTGCTCATCGTCAATTTTGTCGCCGTGTTGGCCCTCACTGGGCTGGCCCGCGCCGAACGCAATCTCACTAACCAGTGGACTGAGCAAATTATCAACATGTGTTCATACGCCGCTTTTGCCTACGCCTGCCACCAAATTGCGCAAAAGTGCGGGGAGAGAGAGAGTTCTGAGTCCTAAGCCCTAAGTCCTAAGTCCTAAATTTTAAGTGCTTGGCTCTTAATTCTTGGTTCTTGATTCTTGGTTCTTGATTCTTAATTCTTGGCTCTAAAAAAAATGCTCATTCGCTCACTATATTCCGCCGCCAAAGTCGAAAGCGTGGCTGCGCCGTTTGACACGCTGCACCTCAAGGTGTTTTATCCCGCTGTCGCCACTGGCAGCGAGACCGAACGCATGAGCGGCATCATGAAGGCCGACACGAGCAAAGGCAAGATGCCGGTGGTGATTTTCTTCAGCGGCATCAATTTGGGTGCAGAGGCATATGGTTGGCTGGCGACCGATTTGGCGAAGCGCGGCATTGTGACCGTTTTGTTCAATTGGGTGGGTGAAACCTTGCCGGGGGTGATCGGCCTGACCAGCGGCGTAGACATCAAGCAAGTGATGCCCAACACCTATGGCAGCGGCCCGACAACGCCAGCCATTCACGCCATTTATCGCACCCTCAAACCTGTCTCTTATACACATCT
>JAHBAL020000385.1 GCA_018500105.2 Anaerolineae bacterium | reverse complement strand
GGTGTCAGGGTGTCAGGGTGTCAAGGTGTCAGGGTGTCAGAGTGTCGAAGTGTCAGGGTGTCAAGGTTCAAGGTGTTAAGTTGGTTCTTGAATCTTGGTTCTTGGTTCTTGGTTCTTGGTTCTTCTTCGCTTCCGGCTATAATCCTTGTCACATGCCAATTGCCCATTTATCATCGGTGAACTTGTATTACGAAGTGCATGGCGATGCCTCAGCCCCGCCGCTGGTGTTGTTGCACGGCGCAACCGATACTTTTCGCACTGCTTGGAACAAGCAAATTGGCGCATTTAGCCAAAAATACTTTGTGATTGGGTTGGACATGCGCGGGCATGGGCAAAGTGACAACCCCGCCCAACGGCTCGATTTGCGGCAAATGGCCGACGATGTTGCCGAATTGTTGGCTTATTTGGGGCTGTCGCCTGCCACGCGGGTGGCGATGTGCGGTTTTAGTGGTGGGGCCAGCGTGGCGCTGTTTTTTGCGCTGCGCCATACGGGGTGGCTGCGCAAATTGGTGCTGGTGAGCAATAATTTAGAGCGTGATCAGACGCGGCTTGAGCAAGGGTTTTGGAACCCCGCTCGAATGCAGGCCGAGCAGCCGGGCTGGTGGACGCACATGAACCAATTCCACAAACACACTGCCCCTGCAACCTTGCTGGGCTGGTGGGAGGCCGAAGACCGACAGCGCCCTGACTTTGCGGCTGCTGATCTTGCACCAATTACGTGTCCGGTGTTGGTGGTGGGCGGCGACAGTGACGCCATTATTCCGCTTGAGCAAACCATTAAGCTATATCGCGCTTTGCCGAAGGCGCAATTGGCGATTTTGCCGGGCATCGCGCATGGTGCGCCAACACGCGGAGCGGCGCTGTTTAATCAAATAATTTTTAATTTTTTGTGATTATTTAGAGGGTTGTTTGGTTGGTTGAATGGTTGATTGGTTGAATAGTTGATTAGTTGAGTGGTTGAAGTTAATGATAACTCGTGATGTCTGAACCACCAGCCAATCAACCACCAATCAACTAATCAACCACCAATCAACCAATCAACTAATCAACCACCAATCAACCAATCAACCAACTAACCATTTGACTAAAAAATAAGAGGAAACATGATTTGGAATCCTGAAATTGAAACAATGCCGCGTGCGGCGCTGGAAAAATTGCAGAGCGAGCGTTTGGCGAAATTGGCCGAGTATGTTTATGCGCGTGTGCCGATGTATAAGCAGCGCATGGATGCGGCGAAGGTCAGACCGTCGGATATTCGCGGCATTCACGATTTGCACAAGTTGCCCTTTACCAAGAAAAGCGACCTGCGCGATAACTACCCGTTTGGGCTATTTGCCGTGCCGATGAGCGAGGTGACACGGGTTCATGCCAGCAGCGGCACGACCGGTAAGCCGACGGTGGTGGGTTATACCAAAAACGATATTGACATGTGGGCCGAGGTGGCGGCGCGTTGTTTTGCCATGAGTGGGGCGCAGCCGGGCGATATGTTTCAAAATGCCTATGGCTACGGTTTGTTTACCGGCGGTTTGGGGATGCACTATGGCGCAGAGCGATTCGGCTGCACCGTAATTCCCATCAGCGGCGGCAATACGGCGCGGCAAATTTTGTTGTTGCAAGATTTTGGCACGGCGGTAATGGCTTGCACGCCGAGCTATGCGCTGACGCTGGCGGATGAGATTTTGCGTTTGGGCATTGACCCGAAATCGCTCAAGGTGCGCAGTTTTATTTTGGGGGCCGAACCTTGGACGGAGGAGATGCGCACTGAGTTAGAGGCCAAATTGGGCACGCACGCGGTCAATATTTATGGCCTGAGTGAAGTGTTGGGGCCGGGCGTCTCGAATGAGTGTATCGAGGCTAAGTCTGGGATGCACATTGCCGAAGATCATTTCTTGACCGAGGTGCTTAACCCTTCGACTGGCGAGCCGGTGGCCGATGGCGAGGTTGGCGAGATTGTATTTACCACCTTGACCAAGGAAGCCATGCCGGTGCTGCGATATCGCACGGGCGATTTGTGCACGATCACCCGTGAAAAGTGCATTTGCGGGCGCACGCATGCCCGCATGGGCCGTATTTTGGGCCGCACCGACGATATGCTGATTATTCGCGGCGTTAATGTGTTTCCATCGCAGATTGAGGCGGCGCTGGTCGGCAAAGAGCCGCTTACGCCGCACTATGCGCTTATCGTTACCCGCGAGGGGCATTTGGATTCGATGGAAGTGCAGATTGAGGTGCATGATGCGTTTTACCGCGATTTGGGCGAGGCGCGTTTTGCCGATGCCGATGATGAGGCGTTGCATCGCGTTCGCGCTTATGCGCGTAAATCATTGCACGATGTGCTCGGCCTCAACGCCGATGTTACCCTGCTCGCGCCCGGTCAAGCCCCGCGCAGCGAAGGCGGCAAACTCAAGCGTGTGTTTGATCGAAGGAAATAGAAGGAAGTGCTAAGTGTTAAGTGCTAAGTCCTAAGTGAAATCCATACTTAGCACTTAGCACTTAGCACTTTCCACTCAGAACTTATGAAAACCCAAATCCGTTATTACACCATTAACAAAGGCATGTTGGCCCAATGGGCGAAGGAATGGCGTGAGTTGATTAAGCCACTGCGCGAGAGGCTGGGCTTTAAGATCGAATGTGCCTATACGATCGAGGCCACGAACCAGTTTGTGTGGGTGATGAGCTATGACGGCCCCGAAGATTGGGATAAGCTCGATCGTGCTTATCATCAATCGGACGAGCGTAAATCGTTTAGCCCCGACCCGGGCCGCATGTTGGCACGGGTCGAGCAATATTTTATTGAGCCAGCTTAGTGTTGTGTTTTTGCGATTCAGTTGGCTGGCAATATTGTCAATTTTTATGAAAATGATCTCTAGTGCCAACTAACTTAGCACTTTTTACTTTCCACTTTCCACTTTACCTATGAATACAGTCATCATTGACGGGGTGCGAACCCCAATTGGGCGATATGGCGGCGCGTTGAGCAAAGTTCGTCCCGACGATTTGGCGGCGATTCCGCTGAAGGCAATTTGCGAACGCAATAAACTCGACCCGGCGCTGGTCGAAGAAGTGGTGCTAGGCAATAGCAACCAAGCCGGTGAAGACAACCGCAATGTGGCGCGGATGGCGCTGCTGTTGGCGGGTTTTCCAAAGCATGTGGCCGGGCTGACGGTCAATCGTTTGTGTGCCAGCGGGCTAGATGCGGTGATCACCGCTTATCGCGCCATCAACGCTAACGAGGGCGATATTTACATTGCGGGCGGGGTCGAGAGCATGAGCCGCGCCCCGTTTGTCATGGGCAAGGCCGAGACGGCTTTCTCGCGTGAGGCGCAAATTTACGACACCACCATCGGCTGGCGTTTTCCTAACCCAAAAATGCAGAAAATGTTTCCGTTAGAGGGCATGGGCGAGACTGCCGAAAATATCTTCGAGCAGACGCACATTCCGCGCCAACGACAAGACGAATTTTCGCTCGAAAGCCAGCGGCGGGCCGTCGCGGCCATCAACGCCGGGCGCTTTAAAGACGAGATTGTGCCGGTGGTGATGCCGCAGCGCAAAGGCGACCCAATTGTGGTGGACACCGACGAACATCCGCAGATGAAAAAGGGCAGCGACGGACGCTGGGAAGTGACGACCAGCCTCGAAAAGTTGTCAGCCTTGCAGCCAGCATTTCGTCAAGGTGGCACGGTGACGGCGGGTAATGCCAGCGGCGTAAATGACGGTGCGGCGGCGGTGCTGATGATGAACGAAAATAAGGCGCACGAGTTGGGCTATAAGCCACTGGCACGCATTGTCAGCGCGGCTTCGGCAGGGGTAGACCCGCGCACGATGGGTTTGGGGCCAATTCCGGCTTCGCGCAAGGCGTTGCAACGCGCTGGCATCGGCGTGGCTGATCTCGATTTGGTTGAGCTGAATGAGGCGTTTGCCGTGCAAGCGTTAGCGGTGATTGATGAGCTTGGCTTGCCGCCCGACCGCACCAACATCAACGGCGGCGCGATTGCGTTGGGGCATCCGCTGGGCTGCTCTGGGGCGCGGCTGGTCGCCACGATGGTGCATGAGATGAAGCGGCGTCACGCCGCTGGCATTGCGACATCACCCTATGGCCTCATCACCCTGTGCGTCGGGGTTGGGCATGGCGTGGCGTTGGTCATTAAAATGATTGAATGAGTGAGTGGGTGAATGAGTGAGTGGAGATTGGGGATTTTTCCCAACTCTCAACTAAATTATTCACTCATTCTGTCATTCTGTCATTCTGTCATTCTGTCATTCACCCATTCACCCATTCACTCATTAAAAAAAACGAGCAACCATTCCGTTGCTCGTTTTTTATTGCGTGAGACTTACATCAAAATACAGGAAATCTTTTGATCGTGGTGTCCAGTCGTTTGATTTGGAGCACCCCCTGTCGGGTTAATGTGTGCTGTATTTGTTGCTCGTTATGTATATAGTGTATTAAATTTATCGGCGATTGTCAACTTAAAAAAGCTGCAACAATCTTAAATAATATTTGATTTTGAGCGCTATGTGAAATCTAAGCGCTAGCAAAGTGTTTGCTAGATTTTTTCTGGTTGGATCACTCGAGTGGAAAATACGAAGAAGCAGTTTTGAAAGCCGCTTCTCCGTATTTTCTGCTCTTACAAGTTTGGATGTTAACTCAGCATTTGCTCTCATAGCCACTTGGCTGAGGGAAATTACCCATCTGGCTAACGTGTTTGACTCGATAAAAGCTGACAATGTATCTTGGATCTTTAACACATAAAGGGGATCACAATGTCAGAAAATAATCTCACCAACCCAAATGCAAAGGCCACGAAGCAGCAAGATAAAGCCCAGTGGGTATTTTTGTTTAGCGACAAGGCCAGCGTTGAGAAAAGGGTAAAAACATGGAATGAAACCCGCGAATTATTGGGCGGCAAGGGGGCTGGGCTATTTGATATGACTCGCGCCGGATTGCCTGTGCCACCCGGGTTTGTCATCAGCACCGAGGCTTGCGACGCTTTTGTAAAGGCGGGCCAGCAAATTCCCGCGGCGATTTGGCAGCAGGCCATGAACGCGCTGAAGGTGATCGAGCAGCAGACCGGCAAAGTGTTTGGCAATGCCACGCCGGGCGTGATGCCGCTGTTGGTATCGGTGCGGTCGGGTGCGCGTGAATCTATGCCCGGCATGATGGAGACGGTGTTGAATGTCGGTTTGACCGACGCAAATGTGCCGATTGTGGCGGCGCTGACCAATGCGCGTTTCGCCTACGATTCATATCGGCGGCTGCTCATGATGTTTGGCAGCACCGTGCTCGACATTGACGACGAAAAATTTGATGCGCCGATGGATCAATTAAAACAGGCGAGAGGCGCAAAGGCCGACACCGATTTGAGCGCCGATGATTTGAAGGCGTTGTCAGAGACGTATAAAGCGGTGATTTTGCGCGAGACCGGCAAGCCGTTTCCGCAAGATGTGATGACGCAGTTGCATGAATGCGTGATGGCGGTTTTTCGCAGCGCCACCGGCCACAAGGCCCGCACTTATGCCAAGACGATGGGCTGGAAGAGCACCTTGCCGACCGCTGTCAACATTACCACGATGGTGTTTGGCAATATGGGCGATGACTGCGCGACAGGCGTGGCTTTCACCCGCAACCCATCTACTGGCGAAAAGGAAATGTTGGGCGAGTTTTTGGTGAACGCGCAAGGCGAAGATGTGGTGGCGGGCGTGCGCACGCCCAAACCCATCGCCGAACTAGCCGAAATTATGCCCAAGACGCATAAAGAGTTTATGAAGATTACGGCGATGCTGGAAAAGCATTATCGTAATATGCAAGACGTCGAATTTACGATTGAGCGCGGCAAATTGTGGATGCTGCAGACGCGCAACGGCAAACGCACAGCCAAGGCTGCGATCAAGATTGCCGTTGATATGGCAAATTCGCGTTTGATCAACAAAGAAGAAGCGGTGCAGCGGGTGTCGCCCGCCGATGTTGACTTTTTGCTGCATCCGCAATTTGATGATGATGCGCGTAAGGCGGCCAAGAAAGAGGGCCGTTTGTTGGCGGCGGGGGTTAATGC
>JAHBAL020000145.1 GCA_018500105.2 Anaerolineae bacterium | reverse complement strand
TTGATCCCCGTGCGGGCGCGGCACTCGCAAATGTTTTGGCTTTTAAACATCTAAAAATTGGCAGGTAAATATGCAAGATCTATTTTGTTTGCCTATTAGTTCCTAAAAAACAAATAACTCATGACAAATCTATTCGATCTTTCCAACCGTGTGGCTGTCGTCACAGGCGCAGCGCAGGGCATGGGCCGCGCCATGGCGACGGCCTTGGCCGAGGCCGGGGCCGATGTGGTCTTGCTCGACCGCAACAAAGAGGGCAACGAAGCCACCGCCCATAAGCTCGCGCAATTGGGCCGTCGGGCGCTGCCGATCTCTGGCGATGTGACCAGTTTTGCGCATATTGACTACATCTTCGAGACCGTAGACCGCGAATTTGGCCGCGTTGACATTTTGGGCAATGTGGCAGGCGAGGCCAAGGCTGGCCCTGCCGAAGACATGGCGCTGGCCGATATTCAAATCACCTTTCACAATTTGGTCATTTCGCGCTACTACACCTGCCAACACGCCGGGCGACGCATGCTCAAACAAGGCAAAGGCAGCATCATGAGCATCGGCTCCATTGCGGGTGATCGCTCACTGGGGCGCACCCAATCGGTGTATGGCATGGCGATGGCGGCGGTCATTCACATGACCAAAGAGCTAAGCACCGAGTGGGCCGGGCGCGGGGTGCGGGTAAATGCCATTTTGCCCGCCCAAGTGTTGGGCAGCGGCGGCCTAGAACGGCGCATGGAGAATGACCCTTACCTGCGCGACACATTTTTGCATGGCATCCCACGCGGGCGTTTCGGCCAACCCGACGATATCAAAGGTCTGTCAGTCTGGCTGGCCTCCGATTCTGCCGACTGGATCACCGGCGCAATCATCCCGATGGATGGCGGCAACCTCGCCAAGAACGGCGGCGGCGGCTTGCTCGCGCCGATTATCGAGAAATATGTGAAGTAACTCTAAAACCTCGGAGGTCTTAAAGACCTCCGAGGTTTAAACAAAATGATATTAGACGATTTCAAACTCGACCAGCAAGTCGCCGTCGTCACCGGCGGCAGCCGAGGGTTGGGCCTCAGCGCCGCCAAAGCGCTGGCACAAGCGGGCGCACATATTGTGAATGTGCAACGCAGCACCAACAGCGCTCAAGTCGAGGCCGCCGTCGCCGAAGCGGGCCGCGAATTGCTCACCGTGTCACTCGATGTGGCCGAAACCGACGCGGCCCAGCGCGTGTTAGACGCGACTTTGGCGCGATTTGGGCGGGTGGATATTTTGGTCAACAACGCTGGCATCACCAAACGCACCCCATCCGCCGAATATGCAATCGAAGATTGGGATCAACTGATCAGCACCAACTTGCGCTCGGTGTTCATTTTCTGCCAAGTGTTTGGGCGCGAAATGCTCAAGCAAAAACGCGGCAAGATCATTAATATGGGGTCGCTGCTCAGTTTTCAGGGCGGGCTGCGCGTGCCAGCCTACGCCGCCAGCAAACATGCCGTGTCGGGGCTGACCAAAGCCCTGTGCAACGAGTGGTCGAGCCAAGGCATTAATGTCAATTGCATTGCGCCGGGCTATATGGCCACCGACATGAACGTGCCACTGATGAATGACCCCGTGCGCTCGCGCCAAATTGGCGAACGTATTCCTGCCGGGCGCTGGGGTGAATCTGACGACATTGGCGGGCTAACCGTCTTTCTCGCCTCACGCGCCTCCGACTTTATTCACGGGCAAACCATCGCCGTTGATGGCGGTTGGATGGCGCGGTGAGAAATTACGAATTACGAATTGCGAATTACGGATTGAGGCTTTTGCCACTTGCAACCTGCAACCTGCAACCTGCAACCTGAAACTTTGCCACCTGCAACCTGCCACTTTGCAACTTTGCAACCTGCATATGAAAACCTACTCATATCAAGCCTTGCTTGATTTTATAGACCGCCTATTTGCAGCGATGGGCACACCCGCAGATTTAGCCACGCTGATGGCAAAATCGCTGGTCGGCTCAAATTTGTGTGGGCACGACTCACACGGCGTGCAACTGGTGTTGGTCTATGCGCAGGCCGTAAAAAATGGACAGGTGACCCAAGCGGCCCGCGCCAATGTTACTGCCAACGCGCCCATGCTCGCCACATTAACCGTAGATGCCGCGCTGGGCTGGGGGCCACCCGCCGGTTATTTCACGTGCGACCGTTTAATCGAACGCGCCAACGCCTATGGCGTGGCCGCAGCCGTGATCCAGCGTTGTCATCATATCGGGCGGGTTGGGCAATATGCCGAATATTTCGCCGCCGCTGGCGTCATCGGCATCACGCTGTGTAATTCGGGCGGCGGTGTTGCCCCATTTGGCGGCAAAACACGCATGTTGGGCACAAACCCCATCACCATCGGCGTGCCGCGTGCCAATGGGCAAGCGCCGGTCATGATTGATGCCTCGACCTCGGTCGTGGCGGGCAATAAACTGAGTGTGTTGCTCGACAAAGGCTTACCCACGCCCGCCAATTGGATCATCAATGCCGACGGGCAAGCCAGCACCGACCCCGCCGATTTTTTACAGCGAGGGGGGGCGCTCTTGCCATCGGGCGGGCACAAGGGGTATGGCTTAGGCGTCGTCGTTGAATTGCTCGGCGGTTTGCTGTCTGGCGCGTCGGCATCATTCTTTCCCGATTTTGGGCCGGGCAATGGCGTGCTTATGATCGCATTGCGCCCCGATGCCTTTGTGCCGATGCCCGATTATTTGGCGCAAGTTGAACGGGTTTGCGCGGCACTCAAGGCCGCACCAGCGGCAACCGAGGGCGGCGAAGTGTTGTTGCCCGGCGAGCCAGAGGTGCGCACTCGGCATGAACGTCTGAGCAATGGCATCCCATTACCCGAAGAAACCGCCACCAAATTAAACCAATTGGCAGTTAAATTGGGCGTGTCGCCGATTTATACCAATTTCTGAGTCAAAATGGAATAAAACAAGCATATAAATTGTGGTAATGGTATATACTCGAATGCAAGCACAAAATGATTACCGAAATAATACACCATACATGCCAACATTGCGGCAGCCAAGATATTAGAAAAAAC
>JAHBAL020000015.1 GCA_018500105.2 Anaerolineae bacterium | reverse complement strand
CCCGCCCGAAAATGGGGCAAGGGCGTGTCACCGGCTTGGCGAATGGCTTCACGGTAATATTGCATGATCAAGCCCGCAATATGCCCGGGCATATTGCGGCGCACTTGGGCGAGTTGGGACAAGGCTTGGGCGCACAAAATTGGGCTGACGGGTCGCGCCGTCGCAATGGCTTTGTCCAAGGCTTCGACGGCGCGACTTGGCTCGTCAATTTCGAGGGCATGGGTGGCGTGTGTCAGCCAAACCATCGCGGCCCACTCGTTTTTTAGCCCATCAGGTGCGGGCAATTGATCGGCATAACCGAGGGTGTAGCCCACCACAGCTAGCAATTGGGCCAGTGGCGCGGGTAGGCTGGCGGCAAGTTGTGCATATTCGGCAGGGTCAGATTGCAAAACGAAACGGTTATAGCGCGAAATTGGGTCATTGCCGGTCAATAAATTGAGCGCGGTCTGTGTGTGTCCGTGCGCACTGGCTTTAAAAAATTGCCATTCTGGCGGCATTTCGGTCTCGATATGCCCATTCAGCAATGCCTTCAGGGCTGCGCTCGCGTTTTGTTGCGGGGCGGGCAGCACCAAATAACCCGTTGGTAACGAAAAAATCCCAATGGGTTGGGGGCTGGCCCACGCCGTTAGCGGCTCAACCTGTTCAACTCGTCCATTTCGTGATTGTGTTTCAACTTGCATCTATCGCATCTGCTCCTCTAAGCTATCGCGGTTGGCGGCGCGTTCCATAAAGCTAGCTGCCACCTTTGCTCGTTCTTGGGTCGCATAATCCGCAATTCGTCGCCGCAGCACATTGACCTGTCCGGCATAGTCGTCCAGTTCCCAAAATGTCACATTGAGATAAACCACCCAGCGTCCTTTCTCTTTGACAATTTCGGATTGTGCATTTACGGCGATTTCCATGTTTGTTATAACGCCACCCGCAATGCCCCGCGCTCGCTATCCCAAAACGCCAAGCGTTTGCCGGGGGCGGTATCGGGTGGCAAAACTTCCCAAATGACGGTGCTGCGGTCGCCACGCGCATTGCGTTGTTTCAAAAACAACCCGCCGCCGCCTGCGCCGCGCATCGGCATTAGCCACATCTCTTTGCCTTTCATGAGTGCCACCAATACGTTGTTGGCAAAATATTGCTGTGCCACTTCGGCAGAAAGATACAAATAACCTTGTGCCGTAAACTCTACTTCGAGTGTGGCGATGGGGGCGGGTGGGGTGATCGCACTCATGCAGATGGGTTGACGTGTTGTAATAGCATATCGGCCACTTTCTCCATTGCGCTTTGCACCGCTGGCGACAGCGGCTCACCAAAATGCAACTGTGCGGCTTCGATTAAATATACCGTCACATTCTGTGGATATTCATCTTTTAAAAGCCAGCGTCCGAAGGCCAAGGCGTGATCCCAACGAAAAGCGTGCATATTGATGCCTGTCAGCGGCGGCAAATGCTCTAATTCTTTGCCGGGTACTTTGTAAATGATGCCCGGCTGTGCGCCGGTGCTGCACGCATCCACCAAAATCACTTCTGGCACACCGCGCATCTGAAACGCCACATCCATGCCACCCGTGCCGCCGTCGGCGCAGCGCACACCCTTTGGCAAGCCTTTCTCCCACAAATGCCGCACCAATACCGGCCCAACTGCGTCGTCACCGCGCAGAATATTGCCGCAACCGATGATCAGCGTTTGCACGGGTTCGTTAAATAGCGCATACATGTTGGACTGTATATTATTGCCTGTAATGATCCTTTTCTATTTAAGAAAATGAGGTGCCGATTTCACTATACCTACCCTGCCTACAGCAGGGTAGGTATAGTGAAATCGGCGAAAACTTGTTCGCTTTTGCTAATGTGACATTGTCAAGTTAATAGGATACCTATAACGCCAAAATCACTAACAGAATGGGTACCCACATTCTGTTAGTGATTTTGGCGTTAATAAAAGCGTTGCGATTTTAATTAGCAAGCATTGCCGATTTGGAAGCGCGACAATTCTTTTTGGGTCTTTTCGTCATACACATGCACGGTGCAGACCAAGCATGAGTCGAACGAACGCGCCACATGCCCCATTTCAACTGGGTCGCTGGGGTCAACGATGGTCGAGCCGATGAAGGCTTGCTCCATTGGCCCATGCACCTTGCGGCTGTCTTGCGGGCCAATGTTCCACGCGGTAGGTGTAACGACCTGATAATTTTTGATTGCGCCATTTTCAACCACAATCCAGTCGCTGAGTGCGCCCCGCGCAGCTTCGGTGCTGCCAAAGCCCTTGCCTTCGGCGTGTTCGATCGGCTTGGAGTAGAACTTGTCGTGCAGGTCAAGTTTGTCAATCCATTGGCGGCATAGTTTGTAATATTTAGCGGCTTCGTGCATACGAGCAAGAGCGCGCACCAATACGCTGGGGCCTTTTGCCGCCATCACATTCATAATGAATGGGTCGTAATCTTGATGCGAAGCTGCGCCCGGTCGCCCAGCCATCACTTGGCGGGCCAATGGGCCGACTTCGAGCGGCATCGAGCCGATGCCCGGCACTTCGTAGCGGGGTGATTTTGCCCAGCTATATTTGCCTTGCTTGTGCCCGTCTAGCGGGTCAATTGGCTCGGTCACGCCTTCCCATGGGTGCAAATAGGTATTGCCACGATAGAACGAGTGCGTGGTGTCTTCGCGCACATTCAGGTGATTGAAGTCGTGGTAATTTTTGCCGTCATATACCCCAGAACGATTGATCAGCGCGGCGTTGCGCCCATCAATGGTCGGCTTCTCATACAATTCGGGTTGGAAATAGGTTCCGGTGGCGAGGTATGAGCCACAGCCTTGACCAAATTTGTCGAGGCCAGCGCGTAAGGCGAAGCGCAAGAATAGCGCCATGTCGCTGTTGCGTTGGCTGTCGTTTTCATCGGCCCATGCCAGCAAGTCATCCCATGTCTTTAGTTCAAGCCAGCGTTCAATCGAGCAGCCCAGCCACAAGCCTTCGAGCCATTCACGCTTCCAATAATCCATAATGGCGATGGAGCGCGTCACTTCGCTCAGGGTGGGGGCCGACATCACGCCGCCGGGGATCATGAAGCTAGAGTGTGGCCATTGCCCGCCCAACATGGCGTAAACCTCGACCGGTTTGTTCGAGAGTGTAACGCCTTTTTCATAGCTTGTGCCGACAAATGGCGAAAAACGACGCATAACTTCGTCATATTCTGCAAGTTTTGCGTAATTTTTGTTGGTCAGGTCAATGGCGAATAGGGCGTAAAACCAGCGCGGGATGGATTGCAGCGTCTCGGTAATTTGCGCAATGTTGCGCACCAAAGTGCCATTTTGCGGGATGTGGGTGTGCCATGCGGTGTCGAGGGCATAGGCCGCCTTGTAAAGGTGGCTGCCACCACAAATACCGCAAATACGCGGGGTGACGATCAGGCCAGCCTGTGGGTCTTTGCCCTTCAAAATAATTTCAAAGCCGCGAAACATGCTGGCTTCGGTCCATGCGTCTGTCACAACCCCGTCGCGCACTTGAATTTTTAGGTCGAGATCGCCCTCGACGCGCCCCAACGGGCTGATGCGTTGTTCAACAACTGCTGTTGCCATAATGCTCCTTCTTTCTCTACTCTTTTTACTCTGTTCTTTCTTGGTTTAACTAAAATTAAACGACAAACATATCCTCTTTTGCCCATTGCGGGGCGGCGATACGCGCGGCGGCGGCTTGTGCCATGTAGGTGATGTGATCGGTACCAGAGGGCACTTCCTTTGGAATGGTTCCGCTGATCTTTTGCGTCTTAAAGACCGTGCCGGGTTTAAGATCGTGGAAGGGGAATTCTGGCTCGGTGCAGCCGGTGCAGGGCATGCCAGCGCGGGTCTTCGACGATTGGCGGTTCCACAAAATGCGGTTGCATGGTGAGTGTGTCATTGGGCCGCGACAACCGAATTCATAAAACAGACAACCCGTGCGTGTGCCTTGCCCAAATTCCATCGTAGATTGTTTGTAATCAAAGAATTGCACACGGGTGCAGCCGGTTTGGGTAAAGGTTTTGAAGAAGGTTTGAGGGCGTTGCAAATCGTCGAGCGCAATATCGCCCAAACGTCCGGCGGCGATGGCGACCAAGATTTGGGTCACCCAGTCGGGGTGGGCAGGGCAGCCCGGAATATTGATGACGGGCAAACCAAGTTTGGAGCGGAAATTGCTGCCCAAAAAGCCGCCATTGGCGCGTTTTAGGTATTGCAAGCCCACGTTGTCAACCGGATTTGGCTCGGTGGCGGGGATGCCACCCCAACACGCACAATCGCCGATGGCGACGACGGCCCCCGCTTGGGCCGCAATTTCGGCGACCCAATCCTTCATCGGGCGGTCGGCGAACATATTAAAGCGCCCTGTGCCATTTGGCCCCATAATGACTGTGCCTTCGAACACAAAAATATCGAGCTTGCGTTTGCCACTGGCGCAATCATAAAAAATCTTTTTCGCATTGTCGCCCATCTCCACGCCTAATGACGGATGCCACAACACTTCGATGCCAAAATCGGTGACCAAGTCGCACGCGCTTGGCTCTTCGGCATTTAAAAATGACATGGTGTTGCCGCTGCAGGCGCCCCCTTGTAACCAAAGAACGGTTGCCATTCGTTTTTCTCCTTGTTAGATAGTTGCTGTTGCGCCGATAGATTGCCGATTGGCAAAACCCCGACGCGGTCTTTGTTTGCTCGTGAGGAGTATATAAAAAATGCACACAAAGACAATAGCAAAAACTATGTAGACTTTGGCAAAATAACCAAGCCAAGTTTGACCGCAGCTCGAATAAGTTCGGCTTGGTTGTGCACACATAGCTTTTGCATCAGGTTGGCGCGGTGGCGGGTGGCAGTGTGGGGGCTAATGGATAATTGCTCGGCGATGTTTTGGGTGGTTTTGCCCTCGGCAATCAGTTGCAATACTTCGCGCTCGCGTTCGGTCAGCTCGGCATTGACCACATTTTGCGCATCAATTTTGTCCATATCAATTTCAGCGCTAACGTAAATTTTGCCGCTCACCACCGTATCCAATGCCTGAAAAAACTCTTCATCCATCGCGTGTTTGAGAATATAGCCGCGAGCACCATCGCGCAAGGCCTGCGCCACAAACTGTTCGTCGTCATACATGGATAACACCAACACTTTGAGGCGTGGCGCGATTTTGTTGAGGCGGCGGATGGTCTCTAGCCCGTTCATACGCGGCATCGAAAGGTCAAGGATCATGAGGTCGGCGTCGCTGTCTTTGGCGCGGATGAGCGCTTCTTCGCCATTGCTGGCTTCGCCCACCAGCACATATTTGCCGTTGTTGCGCAGCAGCGCCGCCAGCCCACGCCGCACAATATTGTGGTCATCTACTAAAATAATTTTAAAACTCATCGGCAAAATGCCGTCGAGACGACGGCGTTACGATATGGAGCGCCGTCGTCTCGACGGCCCCCCAAAAAATGCCGTCGAGACGACGGCGTTACGATATGGAGCGCCATCGTCTCGACGGCCCCCCAAAAAATGCCGTCGAGACGACGGCGTTACGATATAGAGCGCCCCCCATCATTATCGTGGCATGGTGACCTCGATGTGTGTGCCCTCGCCAATGCGCGAGTCTATCACCAATTGCCCGTCCAAAATTTCGACCCGTTCGCGCATACCGAGCAAACCCAGCCCATGATGAGGCGCGTGCAGGTCAAAACCCTTGCCATCGTCGCTGATGCTTAGGGTAACGTGTTGTGCGTCGGCGTTGACCGTCACCCAAATGTGTTGGGCTTGGGCGTATTTGGCACAGTTGGTCAAGCCTTCTTGCACAATGCGATAGAGTGCCGTTTCCATCGGCTGGCTCAGCCGTTGTTCGGGTGCGTTCAATTCTAAATAGACGAGCAAATCATTGCCCATTTTGTCTTGATAATCAGAAACCAACTGTTTGAGCGCAACGAATAAGCCCAACTCGTCGAGGGTGGGTGGGCGCAGCCGTCGCGCCAATTCTTTGAGCTGGGCCGTAGACAAATTGACCTGTTTGCGCAAGGTGTCAAGCTCTTTGCGCATTTCTGCTTGTTCTGGCGGGATCTGTTGCGCCATTGCCTGCAAGCCCAATTTGATGCCGATCAATACTTGGCCGGCTTCGTCGTGCAATTCCCGCGAGATGTGCCGTCGCTCATCTTCGAGCCGCATCACATGGTTGGCCGACAGGTTTTGGATTTGCTCATTTTTAATTTCGAGCGCACGCATCAGTTGGGCGTTTTGAATGGCGACGGCGGTGGTGTTTGCCAGTGATTCGAGAAAAGCGGCGTCTTGCCATGTAAATGGCTGCGAATTGGCATTTTTGTGTAACTTAAAGAAACCAAGCACCCGGTCATGCGAATCTTTGATCGGCACACACAAAGCGCGTTGAATATCAAATTCTTTCAACAACGCCGCGTCGGCCCATTTTTCATTCGGGTAATTATTGGTAATAAACGGAAACTCGCTTTCGAGCATAAAGCCGGGCAGGCCCTGATTTTTTTGCCAGCGTTGCGGGCGGGTGTGCCATTTGCCTGCATGCCAATACGCATCTGACACCATGCCCAATTCGCTATTTGGGCCGATGGGAACCGCCAGCCCGGCCATGCCGCCCTCCGCTTTGAGAAAACGGGCGGCGTGTTCGACCAAGCGCCGAATGAGCAGGCTGGGGTCGAGTTGCTCATTGATGGCGGCGTTGAACGCCAACAGCATTTCGAGCGACTGCGCCCATTCGGTCATGCGCGTGTAAAGTTGCGCCCGCTCAAAGCCAATCGAGGACTGGATGGCGAGGGTTTTTGCGGCGCGAATATCGTCTTGGTTAAAAAAGCCACCGTTGCGCCGATTGTGAATTTCGATGACACCCAGCACATGGCCTTGGTGGTTCAAAATCGGCACACACAGCACGTTTCGGCAGTTCATTTGTTGGGCATAGGGCGGGTCAATATGCACATCGGTGCTGACATCATTGCATACATAAGCTTGGCGGCGCTGTGCCACCCAGCCAGCAATATTTGCGCCAAATTTGATTTGCAAATCAAGATTAGGATTGCAGCCGTGACAATATTGCGCCAACATATGCAGCACTTCATCGTGATTAACCCCAATCAGCACCCGCTCGGCATTGAGTGCCAAGGCCACTTGCCGTGCCAGTGCCTTTGACAGCGCTGCTGTGTCTAGCTCGTTGGCAACTACTTGCGCAGTGGCCCGCACATATTCCATCTCGCGGGCCAGCCGATGGTTTTCTTGACGCAACTGCTTAATCTCGTCTTGCAGGCTGGGCGTTGGCGGCGTGGCGTGGTTTGGGCCAGCGGCGAGGTCGTCGGTAAAAATCACGCTACGCGATTTCGCAAAGGGTGCTAGCTGCGTATCGGGCATAGGTCATCATTTTTACCACAACACACACGTGCGCCACACGAAAAGCGTGTTAATGCTTAACCAACATACTTTTTTGCGCGGGTGTGCACCAAAAAGTCAATCAATTCTGCAATGCCAGTGCCTTTCTTGGCCGAGGTTTCAAAAATGCGGATGCCGGGCCGCACGCTCAAAATATTTTCATGGGCCAAGGCGCGGTCAAATTCGCAGGCTTCGGCCAAATCCATTTTGGTAATGATGGCGACATCTGCCGAATAAAACATGGAAGGGTATTTGAGTGGTTTGTCTTCGCCCTCGGTCACGCTGAGTAGCACAATGCGCAAATCTTCGCCGAGATCATACCAAGTGGGGCATACCAAGTTGCCGACATTTTCGATGAAGAAAAATTCGAGCGTGTTTAAATCCAAGTCCCACGCATTCAGATGCGCCGTGATCATCTCGACTTCGAGGTGACACATGCCATCGGTGACAATTTGGCGCACCGGCGCACCGCTGCGGGCGAGGCGTTTGGCGTCGTTGTCAGTTTGCAAATCGCCCACCAAGGCCGCCACTGGGTGACCGGTCTTGCGCATATCACCCATCATGCGTTCGAGCAGTGCTGTTTTGCCCGACCCCGGGCTAGACACCACATTGAGCGTGAGCAAGCCCGCTGCTTGTAGCCGCCCTCGCAAGGTGGCGGCCAGTTGGTCATTTTTGCTCAATACACCTTGGCGTATTTCTAGGTATCGTGTGGTCATGGGCGTTTAGTCTACCTCAATCTCTAGTTTTTCAATTTCAAGCTCGCGGCCTTGGCGAATTTGGTTGCTGGGCTGGTTGCATTTTGGGCAACGAAAACCTTGCAGCCCAGAGATGGTAAATTCTTGCTGACACTGTGGCGAAGCGCAATAGATAACAATGGGCAACGTTTGGATGACCAATTCGCTGCCTTCGAGCGGCGTGCCTTTGGTGGCGATGTCGTAGCCAAACAACAACGCCTCTTTGACCACGCCAGACAGTTGGCCCAGCCGCAAAAATACCTTGTTTACCTTGCGTGCACCTGCCTGTTGCGCAGCTTCGCTGGCATTTTGCACAAGGCTATAGGCAATGGATAATTCGTGCACAGGTGGCTATTTTAGCTTTTGCCCAAAATTTTTGGCAAAACCAAGCAGCAGACCCAAGGTGCGTTGAATGTCGGGGTCGCTCAATGCCTTAATTAACCCGCCCATGCCGATTTGTTTGGTCGGGGCCGCGCTGGCGGTGGCGTAACTGTCGGCCAGTGTTTTGCCTGCCGTTGCCAATACACCGACGGTTTTCTCATTGAAAATGCCAGAATCAACCAACTGGGCGGCGGTGCGGGTGAGTTCGGGGAACTTTTCGAGCAGCCCCGAATCGGCCAGTTTGACCAGCGCTTCGCTCAGCACGTCGGTTTTGTCGAGCAAACCCGAATTGACCAAATCTTGACCGGCTGCGCCCAAAGCCTGCACATCTACATTGGGGGCCAATTTTTTAAAGTCTTTGACGCTTGCGCCAACGGATTCGATGATGGTGTCGCCGCGTTTCAACAAGCCATCTAGTGCCGTGAGCGCAAAGGCCGCCAATTCGACTTTGTCGAGCAGGGTTTTGAGTGCGGCAATGGTGTGCGGGTCGCCCAATTTGTCGAGTAATCCCGAATTCGACAAATTGGCAAAGGCTTGTGACTCAGTGGTATTGGCAAATTGCACCCCAGCTTTTGCCAATTGGGGCAATTTGCCAGCCAATTGCGTTACATTTGCGTCTTGGCTGGTCATCTTTTTCAGGTCTTTTACGCTGTCTGATAATGATTCGACCACTTGATCGCCGCGCCGCAAAAAGCCATCCAGTGCATTGACTGTAAACGCCATCAAATCGAGTTTGTCTAACAAGGCGTTTAGCGACTCGACCGTGCGTGGGTCAGAGAGCCGCGCTTGAAGTTTTTCTTGCGGTGTCAACGCAGATTGCGTCAGTGTGCCATTGCTGCTCGTGCTCATGAAATTTACTCCTGCAAGCCTCTCGGCAAAACGAAAATGAATTTGGCAGCGCCATGCGACGATGCCAGAAATTGCAACATGAACAGTGTAGTCATTTTGCCCTAAAACAAAATGGCAAAAATATGCTATTCTGGCTAATGGAGGCAATCAGGGTTGTATTTAAGCACCAGATTCGATGTCATTTATCAGGCATGCCGCGAGTAAAATAACGCCACTGTCCGGGTCGTTAATTCATCGGCGCGTGGCGTAGATCACAATGGTTAAACTCATCTTAGCCTTTTACGGTTCTTTGCTGTTGGCAATGCCATATTATTGGCTGTTTCGCGCCAAAGGGCGCGGCAGCCCGATCTTGACCACGCTCTTGAGTGTTGGGTTCTATATTTGGATGCTGAGCGAACGCTTTAAAACCTACGACGTTCAGTCCATTCAAGCCGTGCTCGACGACCCCAGCGCCTATTCGGGTTTGTGGCTAGAGGCGCTTATTTTTATCGTGCTGGTTTATGCCCTCTGGCGCATGGCTGAGGGGTTGTCTTTGAAATGCAGCATCAACCGCTTTGACGGTGGCGAAAGCTGCGAGGTGTAGATATCTGTTAGGGGGGCACGGCATTCGTATGGGGCACGGCATGCCGTGCCCCTGCGAATGCCGTGCCCCTGTTTTTGTAATAGCCTACGGCGTGATATCGGTCAAGCAGAACTGATCTACTGTCATATTGCCCGATGTGCCTTGCACCCAGCCATAAACATGTAATGAGGTGTTACCGGCTTGCGGGGTAAAGGTCAGGGTGTATTGGGTAAAGCTGTTGGCGGTCACTTGGGGCGCATTAGCCGAATTGCCGGTATTGAAATACACGCCCACGCTACCCACTTCGCTTGTGCCAGCCACCTTGCCCCAGAACGACAGGCGATACTGGCGACCGGGTGTCACGGCGATGGGGCCATTGCCCGCGCCGCCGCCGCCGCTGCCGGTGTCACGATTCATTTGCAGGGCGCTCTCGTCATCTTTGCCTGCCACAATTTGTTG
>JAHBAL020000243.1 GCA_018500105.2 Anaerolineae bacterium | reverse complement strand
TCACCTTGTCACCCTCTCACCTTGTCACCCTGTCACCCTGTCACAACCCCCGCCACTTGCCGAGCATAACGATACGCCTCCGGCGTGTCAACGTCGAGCAAAATGCCTTCGTCGTTGATATCGAGGAAGGCAAGATCGTGGCGATTAGCGCGGAGGATATCGCGCACATTTTGGCTGGGGGGCAGTTGCAGCACGGCGGGCCAGTAGCGGCGGTGAATGAGCACCGGATGCCCGCGTTGGCCGCGAAAACGGGGCGCGAGCAAGCCGCCGCAGCCTTGCCGATGGGCCGCGATCAGCCGATTGACCACATCCACCGGCAACAACGGCTGGTCGCCCAAACACACCAGCACGGCCTCGGCCTGCGGGAAATGCTGCATAACATGGCGCACGCCCATTTGCACCGACGACACCATTTCGCCTTCGCGGTAATGAGGGTTGCGCGTGAGCACCAACCCGACGGGCAACATGGGCGTGTGCGTCTGTAGCACCGCCGTCACCGCGTCGGCCTGATGCCCCGTGACCGCCACAACCGCCCCCACCTGTGTTTGGGCAATGGCGTTTAGCGACGTGCCAAGCACCGTGCTTGTGCCAAAAGGCAAAAGCAGTTTGTTTGCCCCGCCATAGCGCGATGATGTGCCAGCTGCCAATAAAAGCGCAATGATCATCGTAAAAACAAACGGAACAACTTGAGTTTGAGATCTTGATACGGCGGCACGCGCACCCACAGTTCTTGCGCCAAATCACTTTTGTGAATGACGCCTTTGAAATGCGAGAAGGTCTCGAAGCCAGTTTTGCCGCGATAGCTGCCTATGCCGCTGTTGCCGACACCGCCAAATGGCAAACTCGGCTCCATAAAATGCGTCAACACGTCGTTGATCATGCCGCCACCAAATGACAATTCGCGCAAAAAGCGTTTTTGGGCAAGCCGATTATGGCTAAACAGATAGGCCGCCAAGGGCTTGGGCCGCGCCAACACCGATTCAAACGCCTGATCGAGCGTGTCGAACGGCACAATCGGCAGCAGCGGGCCAAAAATCTCCTCTTGCATCAGACCAGACGTATCGGGCGCATCGGTGATGAGGGTCGGGGCGATGTAGCGATCGCTGGCGTCGGTTTGCCCGCCGTGCGCAATTGTGCCATCGCGCATCAGGCTACAAATGCGCCTAAAATGCCGATCATTGATGATGCGCCCAAAATCAGGACTGCGCTGCGGGTCATCACCATACATGGCCTGAAAATTGAGCTTGAGCGCATGAATAAAGGCTGGCACAAGGTCGCGCTGCACCAGCGCGTAATCGGGCGCGACGCAGGATTGCCCGGCGTTGTAGCATTTGCCAAATGCCACCCGCCGCGCTGCGCGGCTGATATTGGCCGAAGCATCAATGATGACTGGGCTTTTGCCGCCCAACTCCAGCGTGACCGGCGTAAGGTTTTTGGCTGCCGCTTGCATGACCAATTTGCCCACCGTCGCGTTGCCGGTGTAAAAAATGTAATCGAAGGGCTGATCGAGCAAGGCTTGGGCCGTCTCAGCCCCCCCCCCGACGACGTTGACATAGGCGGGTTCGAAGGTCTCGCGCAGCAGCCGTGCCAGCACCGCCGAACTATTTGGCGCAACCTCGGACGGCTTGACAACGGCGCAATTACCCGCCGCCAAAGCATTGACCAGCGGGGCCAGCGCGAGCAAAAATGGGTAGTTCCAAGGCACTAAAATCAGCACCACGCCATAGGGTTCGGGGTAAACCCAGCCGGTCGAGGGCCATTGCGGCAATGACAATGCGGCGCGGCGCGGCCTCGCCCAGCCTCGCAAACGGCTCAGCACGTGGCTGATTTCAGACAGCACCAAACCAACTTCGGCCCCAAATGCCTCGATGGTGGGCTTGCCCAAATCGGCTTTGAGCGCCGCAATGATGGCCGCTTCGTTGGCGATAACGGCGGCCTTTAGCTTTTTCAGTTGGCGAATACGAAATTCGACATCAAGGGTTGCGCCAGTGCGAAAGTAGGCGCGAGATTGAGTAAGCATAGGATAATGCGCGAGAAGGGATGCGGCAGGCATTTTATCGCAGCGTTAGGGTCTTTTTAATCAAGAATAATTTTCGCAACGCAAGGTTAACTCGTAAAACAACTCGCCCATGTGTTCGGCTGGGTATGGCATCTTATCCGCCATCCATTTTTGCAGAAGCATATAAGCCCCGCCCGCGACAAAATCTACATGCAAGTCTTCGATTGAATTTGTTGGAAGCAGACGTTTTTGCTCTTGTCGTCTAAATTCGTTGATCACCACAAAAACATAACGCCGAATACGCTGCATAAGCACGTTTTGTATATTCGCTTGCATCAACATCTGCAATGAATCGGCGTGTTTTGCCCAATATTGAAATAAAAGAACACAAATTTGCTTTCGCTGAAGGTGGCTCGACGCGATTTCTTGACCAACTTCGGTGATAAATTCATCAAAGACACCATCCATTTGGCTCAACAACAGTTCTTCTTTGGAGCGAAAATGTAAATAAAAGGCTGGACGCGATACCTCGGCGCGGTCGGCGATCTCTGTGATTTGAATTTCGTCGAAAGGCTTCTCTTTCATCAACGCCAGCAAAGCGCCCTGTAACCACTTTCGGGTGCGTCGCGCTCGTAAATCCATGCTCAAACTGGTAGACATTTTTATACTTTTGTCAATTATTTTACAACAAAAAATTTCGTATTGACAACTTGGCTTATCATCATATAATACATCTATCAATTTATTTACAAGTGTAAATTAAAGGAAATATAACATGAATAACGAATCACTCTCTTTAGTTCTCGCCGGGCTGAGCGGCCTATGTTGGACGATTGTTTACATCGAATGTATTCGTCTGGGGATAAAACAAAAAACCTACGCAATGCCATTTTGGGCGCTGGCGCTCAATATTGGCTGGGAAGGCGTGCATTCAGTCATCGGACTACAAAAAGAAGGCGTTACGTTGCAAGTCGTCATCAATATTATTTGGTTCATTTTTGATATCGGAATCCTCTACACCTATTTCCGTTATGGGCGAAAAGAGTTTTCGGCTGCATTTTCCCCATTTTGGCTGTATGTTTGGAGCGCGTTCGCCCTTGTTTTTGCGTTCATTATCCAATTTTTGTTTGTCAAAGAATTTGGGTTGGTGACAGGCGGGGCATATTCGGCTTTCATCCAAAACCTCTTGATGTCGCTACTGTTTATTGACATGTTGGCCTATCGAAAAAGCAGTGAAGGGCAAAGCCTGCTGCTCGCAGTAAATAAGTGGCTGGGCACATTAGCGCCAACGATTCTTTATGGCTATCTAGGCGTATCCGATTTTTCGCCAAGCCCTTTGGTGTTAGCGCTTGGCATCTTTTGCAGCATCGTTGACCTCATTTACATCGTGCTGCTGATGCGGGTTCAGGCGAAGGAGCGGGCGAGAGACAAAATTGTGACGTTGTTGTAGTACAGCAAGACGTTCGTGCGGGGATCTATTTTTAGGGGGTCACTTCAGAACCCGAGCGCCTAACGGCGGTGTCCACCCGCCTTACAAGGCCCACAGATCCTCAACTTCATCAAATTTTCGCCGGCCTTGGACGGTCGGGTGCGGCACGTGTTGCACCACCTGACACAAAAATGAACCTGTGCTACGGCGACTACACTGCCCACACCTGCAACGCTCTCTCCGAATCAAATCTGTTGCTCGTAGTGGTGCAACACAGTGCCTGACGTAAATGTGCGTGTCGATAACAATAGCAAATCTGCTTTCAGGTTTACATCGCGAAATAGGGCTTTGCCCTTGCCAAGAATGCGTGGCTTTACGAGTAGCTGGTACTCGTCCACCAATTTCTGATCCATCAATAATCCTAAAAGCTCTGGGCCACAAACCAATATCAGGTTTCCGCCCTCTTCTTGCTTGAGAGATCGTATTTTCTCGGCCACACCGTCCCGAATAACCAGCGTGTTCGGGGCATTCCCTTCGAGCGTTCGCGATACAACGATCCTCTGCAATCGCCGAAATATTCTCGCGAATTCAATCTCTTCTTTCGGCTTCGTACTATCCGCCAAGTCGAGCTTGTCCCAGTAGTCAGAAAATCCTTGGTACGTGATCCGCCCAAATATGACACCATCCATCGAATCGAACAGATCGTTTGCAAACCAGTGTTCTTCGTTTGATGGCTCAAAGTCATCAAACTCGTCATTTGGGCCTGCAACATGTCCATCGAGTGTCATGAACATGTACAAAATGACTTTTCGCATGCGTAAATTATATCAGTCGCTGCAACAAAACGCTCTTTGCGTGCAACGCCCGACGGCTTGCTGAGTAACGCGACAACGAGACCATGACGAAGCTTGCGTAAGGTGCAGCATATGTATTATACTTCAAATGAAGCAGAGCAAACCATAAAATGTTTTCTAAATATCATTTGTTATAATTTTGCTTACTCTACGTCATAATTATGACGTCTTTTCGCAAATAATTCAAAATTGCCCCAAAACGATTAGGTTAAGCACTTAAAGCATGGTTTTAAAATTTGTGAACCTAACCTCGACTTCAATTGCCCTACCGCCCATACACCTCAAAATCATAAAGCGAATAACCGGCCTCGGTGGCGCGACGCGAGAATGACAGCCGCACATGCCGCCCCACGCCATCTACCGCAAATTCGTCATGACCGACGGTGTTGCGTCCGTTGATCTGGGCAAGGGGTCGCCACCCGTCATCGGGTTGGTCGCTGATTTCGATCACGTAATCGGCGGCGGTGGCGGCCTCCCAATTTAGCACAATTTGGCTCACGTGATGGCGTGCGCCGAGGTCAACCTGAATAGATTGTTGCTCGCCTTTTAGGCTCGACCAGCGCGTGCCCGAGTCGCCATCCACCGCATAATGCGCCGGATAACGGGCCTGTTCGATGCTCGACGCGATGACGGGCTTATTGCGGGCCAAATTGACACGGCTCGGCTCAACCATTGCAGCGGCTGCGCCATTGAGCAAACGCACCTGCGCGGCTTGCCCAGAGCGCACTTTCACCCACGTCACCGGCCCATATTGGTCTTGTCCAACATGCCAGCCCTCACCAGCCAAGGCTGTTAGAGCCGCCTCGTCGGCAAGCTGCGGCAAATCGGTCCCGTTATACATCACGCTGACAGCACGCTGCCCGTGAAATTTCACCACATAAAACTTGAGCGCAGGCGCATAGCCGCCTTGCGGCGCGTCAATATTGAACAACACCTCATCGTTGCGAGCCTGCATGTGCATCCATTGGCGAAAATACCCGTCACCCTCATAGGCGTAGCTCTCGCCGTCGTCGTCGTAATAGCCAAACTGCGTGGGCCGCACATCGGGAAAGGCGTCAATGGTGGCAGCCTCGACATGACGCTCGCCGACATAATTTTGCGGGGCGTGATTGGGCAAAATGGCCCCGCGTCGCACAAACACCGGCATATCATTGAGCGAGTGAACGGCATAATCAATATTGCCGCCGCCCTGATAAGCCGTGCCACGAAAATAATCAATCCATTCGCCGGGCGGCAAATAAATGCTGACGTGGGTTTGCTTGCGCCCGACAATCGGCGATACGAGAATATGCTCGCCCAACATCCACGCACTGGTGGTATTGGCCACATTGGCATCGTCGGGAAATTCATAAAACAAAGGCCGCACCAACCCGATGCCGGTCTCATAGGCTTCGCGTTCGTAGGCATACAAATAGGGCAACCATTGATGCCGCAACTGAATGGCTTGTTTGGCGGCGGCCTCGGCGGCGGCGTCATAAGCCCAAGGCTGGCGTTGTTGGCCCAAATAGCCATGCACGCGGTAGATCGGCACAAACGCACCGAACTGCATCCAACGCGCATAATTTTCGCTCTCGAGCGGCATAGTGGCGGTAAAGCCGCCGATATCCATGCCCCATTTCACCGCGCCTGTGTTTTGGCTGGCCAACATGCGCTGGCGCTGATCGGCCATACTGTTAAAGGTAGATTCAATATCGCCCGACCACATGCCATAGGCATAGCGTTGTGCGCCCAAATAGAAATTGCGGTTGAGCGTAAACACCCGTTTGTCGCTGACGGCGCGTTGACCGTCATACATGGCCCGCGCCATATTTGCGCCCTGAAATGTGTCGAAAATAAACGTGTTGTCGGTCACATCCGCTTCGTCGTTCCACCAGCCCGCCATGCCGCTGTCGAATAGGGTTTTGGCCTGCGACCAATACCATTCGCGGCATTCGGGTTTGCCAAAATCGAGGTCACGCACCGGCAATTTCGAGAAATAATCAATATACGGTTTTTGCCCCGCCACCCAGCAACTGTGTTGATCGAGCCATTGCGCGGCTGGGGTGCGTTGCCCTGCCGCATTTTGCACATGCACCCTCGGCTTCATAATGCCCGTCAGCCGCACGCCTTGAGTCAGCAGGTCTTGGGCCAATTGCCCAGAAGCGCCGCTGGGAAATTTATTGCCAGCTCCGCCCTCTGCCCCATTCCACCGAAATTCGCCGCCTACTTGGCCCCACGCCTTATAGTCAAAATCGAGCGCAACGGCGTCGAGCGGGATGTTTTTCTCACGATAGGTCTTGACGGTTTGGCGTAGTTCGGCCTCGTCAATGCCCCATTCGCTGTGCATAAACCCCAGCGCCCATTTGGGGAACATGGGCGGTTTGCCCGTTAGCTCGGCCACGCGCTGCAAAATGCTTTTGGGTGGACCAACCACCACAAAGTGCTGCAATTGTGATTGCTTAAAGCGCTCGAAGCGCACTTGCGCCCCTTCGGCCACAAATTGCCCGCTGTCGGCATCCACCAACAGCCCAAAACGGCGCGTAAACAACAACGGCGCACCCGAATCACCCTGATAGCTGGCCCATACCTTGCTGCCATGATCGCGGCGCATCCCAGCGTCCACTGGCTCCCACACCTGATACGATTGCGCCCCGTAGAAATGCTCGTCGGCAGTTTTGACGGTGGCAAAATGCAGCGCGTCAGGGCTGAATTGCGTCTCTTGCACCAACACATTGCCATTGGCATCTGAAATGGTGATTTGCAGCGGCTCGCGCTGAATCTGCACTGTCAACTCGCTGCTTCGCAATGTGTAGCTGGATTCGGTCAACACATGCACCGGCGCATTGCGGTCCCAATGCGCGTCTGGCCCCAGCACCCATGTGGCCTCGGCGTTATGCGCAAGTTCGCCAAAGCGCGGCTGAATGCGCACGACATTGGGCGCAATCAATTGCACAATAACATTGGCTTCGTTGTCGGTTTCATTTCCCCGCGCAATTAAGATCGGGGTAGATTGAGCAAATATGGCAGGGGCAAAGGTAAAGTATTGCGTGCCGAACAGCACCAGCGCAATCAGCGCCGCCAAGCCCCATTCTAGCCAACGCCTGCTTACTATGTTTCGATTCAACCTGCCTATTTTAGCTGAATGTGGAAGGCCAAGTAAATTTCGGCGATAATCCGCCGTATTGAATCGGTCTAAACATTTTGCCAATATCGTTGCATGGGCTGGGCTGGGCCTGAGCGTGGCTCTGTTCCTCGGCATCAGCCTCTATCAATTCAATCTGCCCGGCTTTTACTACGACGAGGCGCTCGACCTCGTGCCGATGCTGCAATTGATGCACGGCGAGCCGCCCGAATTATTGCGCGGCATCGGGGTCGGCAGCTACCCAGTCATGTTGCTCGACTACATGGGCAGTTGGGGCGGGTATGCCACCCTGCCATTTATGTGGCTATTGGGGCCGGGCGTGGTGGCGGCGCGGGCGCAACCCATTTTCTTCTCGGCGCTCACCATCATTTTGGCGTGGATGTGGGCACGGCGCTGGTTTGGCGCGGGCGTTGCCACACTCACGGCGCTGTTGTTGGCAGTCAATCCCTCCTTCATCTGGTTCAGCCGCCAAGGCATCAGCGTCAGCAGCACCATGACCGTGTGCTCACTCGGCGCAATGGTGCTGCTCTTGAGAAAGGATGAAGACGGAGTAAATCGCCCCTTTATCCTTCTAGCAGGTGTTTTATTGGGTTTGGGGCTGTGGGTTAAGCTGCTTTTCTTTCGCTGGTGGCTGGTGATGGCGGTGTGGCTGATCGGCTATTGGCTACTATCGCCGCGCAAACGCCCGTTGTTGGCGCAACTGTTACCCTTAGGGCTGGGTGTCATCATCGGCGCGGCCCCGCTCATCTACTACAACCTTGTCGGCTGGCTGCGCAATGGCAACCCACCCACCCTAATGTTGCTGCTCAATTCGCTGCTCAACCCCACTCAACAATTTGGCGTAGACAACCGCAATGTGTGGGGCAATTTACTCAAGTCGTGGGATGATGTGCGCGTCTTTATTGACGGTAGTTATTTTTGGTATAACGGCACGCCCTTCAGCAATGTCTACGCCTTTCCGGCCTTACTTGCGGCCATCGTGCTGGGTGGCGCATTGGCAATCTGGCGCAAGCAAGCCCGCACCTTTGGCGCGTTGGTCAGCGGCATCCTCATCCTCATGTTTATGGGCGCGTTTACCGTGTCGGGGTTGTGGTCTACCCACCAATTCATTATGTTGCCGCTACCGCAAATGATTTTGGCTTATGCCGCCGTGACGCTTTGCACGACGCTGACAGGCTGGCTGCGACGCAGGCCATCGCCCGTGGTCGGTGCAATGCTAGGCCCGACCTTGCTCGGCTTAGCCTTGCTCAGCCCCATCATCGTCACCGACCTGTGGGTGAGCGTTCAACATCATCGTGTGCTGAGCGACACCGGCGGCACGGGGCGGTTTTCAGATGCCATCTACAAGCTGGCAACGCATTTAGAGCAAAATCAGCTTGCGCAACCGGTTGCCCTCGATTGGGGCATCGAAAAGCAAGTGCGGGTATTAACAGCGGATCGGGTGCGGCCAATCGAGATTTTTGGCTATACCCCTCAAGCCGATGACGGCTTTCGCGCCCGTGCCCGCGACATGCTGCAAGACCCCAATCGCCGATACATTGTGTTGTGGGACCGCTTTGCCGTTTATAATCGCAGATTGGAATTTACACAGCTCGCGCAATCCTTGGGCAAGCAGGTCAGCGAGACCTTCATTGCGCATGAACGCAGCGGGCTGCCAGTGTATGTAATTTTGAAAGCGGAATAAAATTGCAACGGACTGTGCATCAAAAGCCTGTTGTTGTCATTGAGAATATCATTAAGATAGTCTGTGTCTAGTTACAACTGGGTATACTTACATCATTAAACGCGGGAAAGCATGGGATTATTTAGACAAGAAATTGGCATTGACCTCGGCACAATCAACATCATTATGTATGTCAAAGGCCGAGGCATTGCGGTGCAAGAACCGTCCGTGATCGCCATTCTGACCCGCAACGAACAGCCGGTGGAAGTGGGTGAGGCCGCACGGCAAATGTATGGGCGCACACCGGGCGAGATCGAAGTGGTGCGGCCCGTGCGCGAAGGCGTGATCGCTGACTTTCGCTTTACCCAAGAAATGCTGCGGCACTTTATCAACCGCATCAAAGGCTTAAAGCCATTGCCACCGCGAGTCGTCATCGGCGTGCCCTTTGGCGTGACCAGCGTCGAGCGCCGTGCTGTGCGCGAAGCCGCCATCGAGGCGGGCGCAGGCGAGGTGTATTTGCTGCGTGAGCCGCTGGCAGCGGCTATGGGTGCGGGCTTGCCGGTAGACACCGCGACGGGCAACTTGGTGATGGATATCGGCGGTGGGACGGCTGGGGCGGGGGGGGGTTTGGTGAAAGGGCTCGTGGGGGGAAACCCGGGGGGCGGAGGCGGGGGGGGCCCCCGGGGAACCCCTTAAT
>JAHBAL020000511.1 GCA_018500105.2 Anaerolineae bacterium | reverse complement strand
GGTTGCAGGTTGCAGGTTGCAGGTTGCAGGTTGCAGGTTGCAGGTTGCAGGTTGCAGGTTGCAGGTTGCAGGGTTGCAGGTTGCAGGGTTGCAGGTTGCAGGTTGCCACTTTGCTACTTTGCCACTCTGCAACCTGCCACTTTGCCACTCTGCAACCTGCAACTCTGCCACTTTGCAACCTGCCACTTTGCAACCTGCCACTTTGCAACCTGCTACTTCCCTCCTGCGACGACAGGCGTTCCGTAGGTGTGAAATGAGGCGATGGTTTGAAGGCCCCATGCTTGGCCTTTAGCGCGGTCGGCTTGCGTCCAAATAATTGGTTTCCAGTCGGGGTCTAAAATGAAGTAGCCGCCCGATGCAATTTCGCAGCGATTGCCGCCCGGCTCTAAGAAATATAAAAAGAACGATTGCCCAATGTTGTGCTTGTGCGGGCCAGTCTCGATATTCACCCCGCTTTCGATGAGGATATCGGCGGCGCGAAGCACCTCCTCGCGGGTATCCATGTAATAGGTGAAATGATGCAACCGGCCATTTGCGCCGCTTTGGTCTTGGGTAATCGCCAGTTCATATGACTTGGCGGTATTGGTTAGCCACGCGCCGCGCTCCGAGCCATCGTCGAAAATAATTTGCTCGGTGATACGCATGCCCAACATGTCGTGAAAAAATTGTCGGCTGGCTTTGACATCTTTTGCCAAAATGTTAATATGATCGAGCCGTTTCGGGGCCATGCCGCGTGGAATATAACGTTGGGGCTGATTTTTGAAGCCGGGCGCGAGATCGGGGCCGGGCGCAAATTTCTCAGTCTCATAATACAGCTCGATCCAGTGACCATCGGGCGAGGCCATGCGGTAGGCTGGGCCATGCCCTAAATCGTCTACCCATGTGCCGATGTAGCCGTGTTGCGCCAGATAATCGGTCATTTGTTGCAACACACTGGCACTTTTTACCCGAAAAGCAATGTGCCCAACACCGGCTTGCGCCGACGCAGTCAACTTGAGCGAATAGCGTTGGTAATCGCCCCATGCGCGTAAATAAACCGAATCCCCTTGCCGACCACTTTCGTGTAACCCGATGATATTGGTGAAAAAATCGAGGCTGGCTTCGGGGTGTGGGGTAAGGATTTCGATGTGCCCAAGGTGGGCAATGTCTTGAAATGAAGGTTGGTAACTCATAATTTTTTGCTGTAATCTAACTGTTTGTCGGCTGTTATACCAATCGCATGCTCAAGATGGACTTTGATCTCATATATTTTGCGCGTCATTCCGACGAGGAACGAGGAGGAATCTTTACGTAAACTTAATCATCGTGCCGATTTTCCGCAAAGACCCCTCGCTGCGCTTCGGGGTGACGTGGCAATTTATGCAACTTGATTTATTCCAGCTTGATTAAGCGGTTGGTATAAGTGTTTTGCCAAAAATTCGCGGGTCAAATGTGACACCAGCGGGTCGGTAAATCGCCCATGCCCACCGCCTTTCACGGTGTAAAACGTCACCGCAACCTTGGCGTGTTGCAGCGCATTCACAAGCACCACGCTTTGCCCATACGGCACAAGCGGGTCGGCATCGCCATGCACCACCAAAAACGGCGGCGCTTGGGGCGTGACATAGGTAATTGGGTTGGCGCGTTTCACCGCGTCTGGGTGATCTTGAATTGCACCGCCAATCAGCTCTGATTCCGGCGAATTTGCGTCATCGTGAATCATGCCATCTGGCAAACGCTGGGCATCCATTTGCAAAAAATCGCTGGGGCCAAAATGGTCAACCACGCATTGCACGTCGCTCGATTGATCTAAATATGCGCCCACCTCAAATTGGCTGACCCAACCCGCCGTGCCCAACATGGCCGACAAATAACCGCCCGCCGATGGCCCCCATGCTGCAAAGCGTGTCGCATCAAGCCGATAATGATCGGCATGGGCGCGTAGCCAGCGCACCGCCGCCTTGCAATCTTCGATCTGGGCCGGAAATTTGGCGTGTTGGCTTAGCCGATAGTTGATTGAAGCAATGGCATAACCTTGGGTTAAATATTCAAGAGGCACAAGGTCAAACGTCGTGTCATCTTTGCTGCCCATCCTAAATGCCCCGCCGTGAATCCAAATGATTAGCGGCAATTTGCCTGTGGGCGGCAACGACGCAGGTAAATAAAGATCGAGTGTTTGTCGCTCATGCCCGTTGGCGACATACGCAAGGTCTTTATAGATGCTCGCATTTTGGGGTAAATGACGATCGGGCACTGGATTTGAAGTCATAGACATGGTTGCTATTGTTGCTGTCAATATTGTTGACAAAATTGTTAACAATAAAACATAAAAATCACGAAATGTCAAATTGCACTAGAAGCCGTTTTTAATGCTTTTCTTCAACGCCTGAGTCACATTCATGATATGGCTCCGCATCGCTTGTTCGGCGGCGTTCGCATCATGCTGGGCGATGGCGTCAACGATGGCGAGGTGTTCTTCGAGCGATTGCCGCGCTCGCCCGGGCACCAAAATTGTGCGATATTGAAAACGCACCTGTTGGGCTTTCAGCCGTTGAATCAGTTGGGTCACGGCTTGATGATTTGCAATTGCTAAAATTTTGGCATGGAGTTGCGCGTTCAGCTCCGAAATTTGCAGCAAATCTTCGTCGGCAAAACAGCTTTGCATCTTGCTGTGAATGGCGCGTAGGTCGGCAATATCTTGCGCATTGGCGAGTTGCGCCGCTTTGTGGGCCGCCAAACCTTCAAGCACGGCGCGGGCTTCATACAGCTCAATGGCCTCGTGTTCTGAAATCGCCCGCACCCATGCCCCGCGATTGGGTTCACGCCCAACCAAGCCTTCTTGCGCCAGCCGCGCAATGGCAGCCCGCACCGCAGCCCGGCCCACATCAAACTTTTGCGCCAAGTCCAATTCAACCAAGCGCTCATTCGGCAACAATTGCCCTTTCATAATGGCTTGGTGCAGTCGGCTGTAGCTTTCGTCTGTTTCGCTGATTTTTTCTGGTGGCAAGATTGTTGTCATAATTGTTAACAATATTGTTGGTAATTATAACGCAAACGCCCCCAGCCCTTCATCAGACAGCGGGATTGAAGGATTGAAGGGCTGGGGGCGTTTGCAAAAATAAGTTTTGTTTATGCTTTCGGCCCCTGATACACCACCTCGACCAAAATGCGGTCGGGCGATTCAAACATCACCTGATAATAAGTGTCGCTGGGGCTGTATGCAAACTCGGCGCGGTGGCGCGGCGTCTCGAACAAGGCCGGCACGCCTTGGGCTTGCAAATAGGCGACGGTGGCATCTACATCGGCTTGGCTGCCGACGCCGATGGCGACATGGTTGAGGCCGGGGCCGTCATAGTCATTTGTCACCTCTTTTGTGCGTGCGCCAAACCAAATGCTGGTTTTGCCGCCATCGGCCAAGCCGAGCATCCCCGGCGCGTCATACAGCACATGCCAGCCCAAAAACGTCATCAAATCTTTGTAAAACGCGGCATTGTCTGGGTTGATCCCAAACACCAAATGGGAAATGTGTGATTTCATAGCCATTTATTATAGAACATTTGTTTTGTGGTTTTTTGTAGCGCCGTTAACGTAGCGCCGTCATCGTAGCGCCGTCATCCTGACGGCAGTGCAAGTGGGGCCGCCAAGATGGCGGCGCTACAGTGATGGCGCTACGATAGTGGCGCTATGAATGCGCCGCCACCGCCACTTGCCCCAGCGCCAGCCCGCCGTCGTTGGGCGGCACAAGCCGATGAAATAGCACCTCGAAGCCGTGCGCTTGTAGGCGCGTGACTGTGGCAGCGAGCAAGCGCACATTTTGAAAACAGCCGCCACTCAGCGCCACCACATTGAGGCCGCTGTGCGCTCGCTCGACGAGGCCAAGGTGCAGCACGAGATCGGCGACGGCGTTGTGAAATTTGGCCGCCATGACCGGCACAGGCACGCCCGTGCGTAGGTCAGCCAACAACTCGATCCACAACGGTTGTGGGCTGATCAGCGTTGGGTTTGGCTCACCGCCACCGCCATTCAGCCCAAAGCGATAGGCCGCCGTCACCCCATCCGCCGCCACATGCTCAAGCTCGATTGCGCCTTGGGCCTCGTAGCCAACCACCTGCCGCACGCCCAGCACCGCCGCCACCGCGTCGAACAAGCGGCCCATGCTGCTGGTTGGCGTCGCCAAATTGCGGGCCAGTTGCTGCTGCAAAATACGGCGCTCGGCGGGTGGGCAGGCTTGCACACACGGCAGCGCCTCATCCCACGCCAGCCCGTTGGCCCACAATTGCGCCAAGGCCGCCCGATACGGGCGCTTGATCGCCGCGTCGCCGCCGGGTAGGGGCGCGTAGGCCAAATGGGCGGCCCGCCGATAATGGGCATAGCCGCCCACCAACACCTCGCCACCCCAAATTGCGCCATCGTCGCCGTAGCCTGTGCCATCGAAGGCGATGCCGATGACGCGGGCATCGGGCGGCAGGCCATGCTCGGCCATGACGGCGGCGATGTGGGCATGGTGATGCTGCACGGTGACACAGCGCAGCCCGCGCGTTTGCGCATAGGCGTGTGCCCATTGCGACGACAAATAGCCGGGGTGTTTGTCGCACACCACCACCTGCGGCGCAATACGAAAAATCTGGCTGAGGTGTGCCGCCGTGCGCTCAAACGCCGCCAACGTCTCGGCGTTTTCCATATCGCCGATGTGCTGGCTGATGAAGGCGTGGGCGTGCCCGCTCGCACCGCTGGCAAGGCACAGCGTGGCTTTCAGCTCGCCGCCCACCGCCAGCGTCGGCCCAATTTCAAAGGGCAGCGTCACCGGCATGGGCGCGTAGCCGCGTGAGCGGCGAATGGGCAACAATTGGGTTGTGCCGCCCAGCGCCCACGAGCGCACCACCGAGTCATCGCAGTTGATGTAAATATCGCGGTTGTGCAACAAAAAGGCATCGGCCAAGGGCGCGAGTGCTTGCAGCGCAGCCGCGTTGGCGATCACGATTGGCTCATCGCTCAGGTTGCCCGATGTCATGACCAAGGCGGTGCAGCCCAGCGCTTGCAGGTGATGCAGCAAGACGTAGTGCAGCGGCGAGTAGGGCAGCATCAGCCCGATGCTGGGGTTGCCAGGGGTAATGTGGTGGCTCAGGCCGTTGTTGGGCCGTTGTTGGGTGATGACGATCGGGCGGGCGCGGCTGCTCAGGGCTTCGATTTCGGCCTCGCTCAGGTCGGCGATGCGCTGCGCGGTGGCGAGGTCGGGCAGCATGACGGCGAAGGGCTTGTCGCCACGACCTTTGCGCCGCCGCGCAGCGCATCGCCGACCTGAGCGAGGCC
>JAHBAL020000568.1 GCA_018500105.2 Anaerolineae bacterium | reverse complement strand
TAAACCCGTCCGGCTGATCAGCGAAGCCCTATCGGGCTTTTCCAATTAGGTCATGCGCTGACTTTTGAACAGCCATAATGCGGCTGGTATGACACCTCGGAGGGTTGAGTTAGTTTTAAGCTATTGACAAAAATTAACCCCAAAAACTTGACAAATGTGCCAACAATGATAAAAGGCACTGGCATTTCCAGAAAATTCATAGATAATTCATAGCAACGCTATGACTTCTACAAGTATCGGCATGATTGGTAACTATGAAATTCTGGGCAAACTCGGCGAAGGCGGATTTGGCGTGGTTTATCACGCCCGCGACCCCAAATTAGGGCGCGAAGTCGCCATTAAAGTGCTAAAGCCGGTTTGGCTAGGCGACCCCAAGGCCGTAAAAGCATTTTATGCCGAAGCATATCACTATGCCAAGCTCGACCACCCGCACATTATCGAAATTTATGATATGGGCGAGAGCGATGGGCAGTTGTATATTGTCATGCGTTTGGTGCGCGGCCAAACCTTGCGCCAAAGGCTACAAAATTCGGCATCGCCGCTCAGTTTGGCCGAGGCGATTCCCATCATTCGAGCATTGGCACAGGCGCTAGATTATGCCCACAGCCAGAAACTCATTCACCGCGACCTGAAACCGGCCAATATTTTGCTGCGTGCCGAGACCGGCGAGACGTATTTGACCGATTTTGGCCTGGCGCGTAATGATGAATTGGCCAGCAGTTTGTCGGGAACTTCATCGCAAAACCCAAATGCCACCGGCACCAAGGAGTATATCTCGCCAGAGGTGTGGAACAATCATGCGGCCACGGCTGCGTCAGACGTGTATTCGCTGGGCTGTGTTATTTACGAAATGCTGACGGGCGAGATATTGTTTAGTGCAACGACGATTGCCGCGATTATTGCCAAGCATCAGCAAGGGATAACGTCGGACAAGCTCAACAAACTGGATATTAAGGTGCGCAAGTTGGTGACGCAGGCCTTGCATCTGTCTCCAGACAAACGTTTGACCATGCCGGCCTTGCTTCAAGAGCTACAGCGCATTGATAATCAACAAGGCAATGAACGCGTCACACGGCTGAGCAACGATTTGCAGTTTGAACGCGAATTTAGACGGCGCTTAGAGGCCGAGGTCGAGGATCAGCGCGGAGAGCTTGAACAAATACGGGATGAACTAACCCGCAAAGGTGAGGAATATGAGCATGAGTTAAAGCAGGCACAAGACACCCTAACACAGCAACAAAAAAGCTGGGCCGATGATCGCCAACTTTGGCGTGAGGGCGATATCATTCTTGAGCAACGGGTAGCCGAGCAAACCCAAGCGAAGGAGCAATTTCAGGCCAAAGTGGCCGAGTTGAACAATCGGCTGGGCTTAGAGCGACAAACCCGCCAAACCTTTGAGCGACAGCTTGCCGAGAATATTCGTGAACGGGATGAATTGCAACGCAACAACGATGCCTTAACGCAACGGATGGCGGACGTGGAGCAACGGCGTAAGCAGGCGGAGCAAGGCGTTGCCCATGATTTGGCCCAATATCAAGCGCGTTTGGGTGAATTCGATGCCGAACGCAAGTTACTAACCCGCTTGCTGGCAGAGGAAAGCAGTAAGTTGCAACAGGTCCAAACACAGGTGCAAGGGCTGCAAACGCAGTTGACCCAAGCGCAACAGGCCAGTGGCACAGCACAAAACCACGCCCAAACTGCCGAGACCCGCAGTAATGCCTTGCAAAATCAGTTGGACGACGAAAGCAAGCAGCGAAAACAGACACAGGCGCAACTTGTGGCCTTGCAAACGCGCCTGAGCGACATTCAAGCCCAAGCCCAAACCGTGACCGAGACCTTGCGTGTGGCGCAGGCATCGCTTGCCCAAGCGCAATTGGAGCGTGACCAAGCCTTGGCACAAGTGAAGACCTTGAACGCCCAATTGGTTCAAGCCGAGCGATTGTCCAGCGCCCGCGATGATGAATTGAAACGGGTTTTGGCCAATAGCCAACGCCAGCAAAGTGAGCAAGTGACTGAGTTAACGCGGCAACTTGGCGCAGCCAACCAAGCCAACGCCACGCTAGAAAAAGAGCGCGATCAGCTAAAACAAGCCCAACAAAAAGCCGCCGAACAAGCCAAGGCTCAAGAGACGCAACTGCGCGAATTGGCAACCTTGAAAACGCGCTTGGATGAGACCGAAAAAGCCAAAAACAAGGCCGACACGTTGATTAAGGATTTGGCGAGTAAACAACAGCAAGCCGAACAGTCTAAACGCGAGGCAGATCGCTTGCTGAGTGATTTGGCTGACCGGCTAAGACAAGAACAAAGCAGCCACGAGAAAACCAAAGGCGAACTCGCACGAGCGAAACAGCCGCCCGTTGCCGGGCCGAGTGGGTTTGCCCCGGTCGGCACAGCGCCACTCGCACCGCCGCCGCCTATCGTCAGACCCGCCCAGCCAACGCCAACTCCCCAGCGGCGCAATTGGGCATGGTGGTCGCTGGGCGGGGTATTGCTGGTTTTTGGGATGTTGGTCATAACCGGAATCATTCGCATTGGCCCATCTGCCACGCCTACCCCGCCC
>JAHBAL020000125.1 GCA_018500105.2 Anaerolineae bacterium | reverse complement strand
GGTTGCAAGGGGCAGGTTGCGGGGGGCAGGTTGAAAAAGTGTTTTGGTTCGCTTTTTCTTGTTTTTCGTTTGTTGTTGGTATGCTTATGTCTTCATTCTTGGCGCTTACATCTTGGTTCTTGGTTCTTGGTTCTTGGTTCTTAAATGCCTCGACGATGAGCGGGATGAAGATGACGAGGCCGAGGGTGTAGGTGGGGCTGAGCCACAAAATGGTGAACAGGGTGTTGAGAAAAGCGTAAGGATTGGCGCTGGTGTTTTGCCAGCCGAGTTCGCCGAAAAAGAAAAAGAGCGCCACAGCCAGCGGCCCGGCCCACGCCTTGCCGCTGGCCCATATGCCCAGCACGTGCAGTTGCAGCCCCAGCGCGATGAATATTGGCACGAGATACAATCGAAATAAGATGGTGCTCAGTTCGATGCCGGTCACTTGGCTGACGGCAGCCATGTGGTAATACACAAAATTGTGATAATTGAGCGGCTCACCCGCTACACGCGGGTCGGTGAGCGGCACATGGCGCAGGGCTTCGGCGGCGTTGCCGATCTGCCAAATGAGGTCGGGGTGATGCGTTACGGCTGCAAATTTCAGTGGCGTTTCGCTAAAGTAACTCAGGCCAAGGTAAATCAGGCTGAGAATAATGAGAAAAGGGAGGATTAGGGATTGAGGATTAAGGACGGGTGTTTGATTCTTGACTCTTGATTCTTGATTCTTGACTCTTGATTCTTGGTTCTTGACTCTTGATTCTTGGTTCTTGACTCTTGATTCTTGGTTCTTGACTCTTGATTCTTGATTCTTGACTCTTGATTCTTGGCTCTTGGTTCTTGGTTCTTGGTTCTTGACTCTTGGCTCTTGATTCTTGACTCTTGGTTCTTGGCTCTTGGTTCTTACATAGAGAAAAATAGACAGAAGTGGATAAAGCATGAAAAGCGGGCGCAGGTTGAGAATGGCGGTCAGGCAAAACGCAAAAATTTCAAGCGTGTAGCCGATGGCCCAGCCAAACGCAATTTGGCGTATGCGTGATTGGGTGGGGCGGAGGGCGCGGTAAACCAACCCGCCCGGCAGCAGCACGAAGCCGAGTTCGTAGGCCGCAAATCGCAAAATATCGCTGGGCGGCGTTGCGCCTGCCCACAAAATGAGGGCAGCGGCAATTGTAACGGCTGCTGCCAAGGCGGTGGGGCGCGTATTATGCTTGAGCCAATCGGTCATGAAACCCGTGCTGACACGGCCTGTTTAAGCGCCCCAACATTGGCGAGCGAGGCCAGTTCGTTTGATTTGAAGCGAATGCCAAATTCTGATTCGATGGCAACGATCAAGTTGATTTGGGCGAGGCTGTCCCAGCCGTCAATATCCTTGGCGCTCATGTCGTCGCGTAAGATCAGGTCTTCGTTGTCAAATATTTCGCGAAATATGGTTTCAAATCGGGTGTCGAGGTTGCTTTGGGTCATGGTCATCGGGCCGATTATATGCAAATACGTTTTTGATGAAAAACAAAAGCCTGACTCCTGATGATGGCTTAAGCAACGCTTAAGCCATCATCAGGAGTCAGGCTCAAAATAAGTTTGCTTGCTGACTAAGCTAGCAAATGCCCGCGAATTGTTGCATGTCAATCATCCACTCATCGTCGGTGACGACGACGGGCTGATCGAAGCCGTTGAATGGCGAGCTGACCGAATAGACGTAGGCTCCGCAACTCTTGAGCACAATACGATCGCCGAGTTTGAGTTCGACGGGTGAGCGCATTTCGAACAAGGTGTCGAGCGAATCGCAGGTTGGCCCAGCAAGGCGATAAGTGTGCATGCCAAATGGGCGTGGCTCGCGCACAATCGGCTGGGCGGCTGGGCGGATGCCGTCTGGGATTTCGTATAGGCCAGAGAAGAAGCCGCCATCCACATACAGCCACGTTTGCCCATCGGGACGATCGGCCACGCCGGTCACTTCGAGCACCATGTCGCCTGCGCTGCCGCACACCCCGCGACCCGGCTCCAAGAAGACGCGCTTTACACCGGGCACACATTCGTCGAGCACCGCATTTACTGCGGCGGCGACTTCGCTGGCATCGGGCACAGGGCCGGTGTAGCGAGTTGGAAAGCCGCCGCCGAGGTCAATCATGTCAACCTCGATGCCAGCTTCACGCGCCATTTTCCAAGCCGGGGCCACTGTTTGTAGTGCCTCGGCCCAAGTGTCTGGGCGGGTGCATTGTGAGCCGACATGAAAGGCGAAGCCGATTGGCTTGAGGTTGTGGGCTTGGGCCAATTGCAACAGACTCACTGCCTTGCGGGCTTCGACGCCAAATTTGTGGGTGAGCGGCCACAATGCGCCTGTGTGTGGCACGGTCATGCGCACATACACTTCCAATTGCTCGTCGCCCGCCAAATGGGCACAAGCCGCCAATTTATGCACCTCGGCTTCAGAATCGAACACAAACAAGCGAACACCGTATTCAATCGCCATCTTAATGTGCGACATTTGTTTGATCGGGTTGCTAAAAAATACCCGTCGGCCATCAACGCCCAAGCCTTTGAGGGCTTCCATTTCGGCCTTCGAGGCGACCTCGAACCATGCGTTGTCAATGCGCGATAGGGCTGACAAAATAGCTGGGTGCGGGTTCGACTTCATTGCATAGCCCACGTTCGCATAGGGGAACGCTTGTTGGATGGCCTTGAAATTGGTGACGGCCTGTTTGGGCGATAAAATGAGGGATGGGGTTTGCAACTGCCAAACCGGATGATCGGAGGGGGTGGCGGGGTATGCAAAACCGTGAGCCGAATCCCACGCGAGGGGTGGATTCGACGTGGCAACGGGGAGGTTGGTGAGGGAAGTGAGGCGCTTATTCGCCTTGCGGGTGTCGTTGCGCATTGCTGCGCTAGAGATAACTTGGCTCGAAATCTCGTTCATTTAGTAAAAAAACTATTTTCTCCTTGTTAATTAGAATGTCACGAAAATGGTTTGCGTATTTGGATTAGCAGGATTAGCATGGTGGGTTTCCGGTTTTCCTTTAAATTTAGCGGGCAGAATTTTATCGCCAACTGAGTTTAATTTTGGCATTTTTTCATTTGAATAACATTAAAATTTGTTGTTGGCTTGACACTAAGTCGGTTGTTATTCCTTATAATTATTTTGCCACCTAGTGAATGCTTAGATTCTTTATACTGACGCCGCTGCCCGCAGTAGCGAAGCCCCATAGGGCTTTGCCAATTAGGTGATGTGACGACTTTTGAGTCGTCTGGTAGTCATTTAAGAATTTGCTCTATTTGAGGCATTTGAGGGTGGCGTTGTGTTATGCTTATGAACTGAATGTTGTCAAAATTCTTTTCACGCATGAACAAGCCCGATGCGAATGGCAACGGTGTGGGCCATGCGCAAGACCAAAGCACATTGATTGATGTGCGCGACGTGGTGAAGGTTTATGAAACCGGCGCAGGTAAATTTACCGCGCTTAAGAGCGTAAATATGCAGGTAAGCACGCACGAATTTGTGGCGGTGATTGGCAAGTCGGGCAGCGGCAAATCTACGCTGGTGAACATGATTTCGGGCATTGACCGCCCTAGTTCGGGCGAAGTGTTTGTGGATTCGACACCCATTCACAAGCTGAACGAGGGGCAATTAGCGGTATGGCGTGGTAAATCGTTGGGCGTGATTTTTCAATTTTTCCAGTTGCTGCCCAGCCTGACGGTGGTTGAAAATGTGATGCTGCCGATGGATTTTTGCAATATGTATGCCCCACGTGAGCGATTTGACCGCGCCATGAGCTTGCTTGAGCATGTTGGCATTGCCGAACACGCCCACAAATTGCCCAGCGCGACATCGGGCGGGCAGCAACAACGCGCCGCCATCGCACGCGCCCTCGCCAATGACCCGCCTATTATTTTGGCCGACGAGCCAACCGGCAACTTGGATAGCCGCACGGCGGATCAGGTGTTTAGCCTATTTTCGACTTTGGTGCAAGAGGGCAAAACCATTATGATGGTGACACACGACAAAGACCTCGCCAAGCGCGTCACTCGCGCCGTCACTGTTGCCGATGGTGAGATTGTGGACGAGATTCGAAATAGCGCGTGAGGCTTGAGTTTTTTAAATATTACACCGAAGCAAACCGCAAGATGTGGAATGAAACTGCGGGTATTCATGCCCAAGGTTATGTCTCAACGTTGTGGGAGCGCATCAAAGCGCCCGATTACAGCACGTTCGATGTGGTTGAACAACGCATCTTTTCGCAAATTGGTCTGACAAATAAAGCAGTCATTCAGTTGTGTTGTAACAATGGACGTGAGTTAATTTCGATCAAGAAAGCTGGGGCGGGACGCTGTGTCGGTGTAGATATTAGCGATGAATTTATTGCCCAAGCGCGGCAATTGGCCCACAATGCTGAGGTAGCGGCGGAATTTGTGCGTAGTGATTTGTATGCGTTGGGAGATGAATTTAACGCGCAATTCGACCTTGTTTACATCACGATTGGTGCGTTGGGTTGGCTACCAAATTTGGATGCGGTTTTCATGCTGATTACCCGTTTGCTCAAACAAGGCGGGCAACTGTTTATTTACGAGATGCACCCCATTTTAAATATGTTTGAACCCGGTCAGGGTTTGGAAGTTGTGTCATCTTATTTTAGAACTGAGCCATTTGTCGAAGAATCGTCGCCAGATTATTATGAGCCAACGCAAACCGTTCGTAGCGTGAGCTACTGGTTTCCGCATAAGCTTTCAAATGTGATTGGCGGGTGTATTGAGCACGGCTTGAATTTGACGCACTTTGAGGAATATGACCATGATATTTCTGAAGTGTTTAGCTCTTTTGCTAACTTGGACAAAAAGCCGCCGTTGTGTTATTCGTTGGTTGCTCAAAAGCAAGGTTGAAGATTTGTGCGCTTCGTGATTTACAATAATGCGCTATGCTAAAGGCGACTAAATTACGCACTGGCGATACCATTGGCATTGTTAGTCCATCGTGGGGTGGCGCAGGTGCATTTCCCCATCGTGTTGAGCAAGGCGTTGCCGAGTTGCGGCGTTTGGGCTTTCGGGTCGTGCTTGCGCCACACGCCCAAAATCAGTATGGGTTTGTCTCAGACACTGCTGCCAATCGCGCCGCCGACATTCACGCCATGTTTGCCGACCCAGCCATTCATGGCATCATCGCGGCGATTGGTGGCGACCATGCGTGCCACTTGTTGCCGCTGCTCGATTTTGACTTGATCGCCCGTCATCCCAAGGTGTTCATGGGCTATTCAGATATCACGGTGCTGAATGTGGCGCTTTGGCAGCAAACGGGTTTGGTCACCTTCAACGGCCCGACTTTGCTCACCGATTTTGCCGAGTATCCACAAATGTTCGACTACACCGAGCGGCATTTTTTGCAGGCGACGGCGAATGATGCCCCAATTGGCCTTATCTTACCTGCGGCCGATTGGACGGAAGAATTTTTGGATTGGCGCACCCAGAAAGACCGTGAGCGCCCACGCACGCGAAGTGTGTCGGATGGTTGGACGTGGCTGAAAGCCGGACGGGCGGAGGGGCGCTTGGTGGGCGGCTGCCTCGAGTCGTTGCAGCATTTGCGCGGCACGCGCTTTTGGCCCGACTGGCATCAGGCTATCTTCTTTTTCGAGACCTCAGAGGAAAAACCATCACCTGCAACGATTGACGGCATCTTGATGGATTATGAAAATATGGGCGTGTTTGACCAAATCAGCGGGATGTTGGTTGGGCGGCCCATGCTTTACTCGGTGGCAGAGAAGCAGGCGCTGCGAGAGTGTATTCTTGAGCGCACTCGCGCTTACGATTTTCCCATCATCACGGATATGGATTTTGGGCACACAGCCCCGCAATTCACCTTGCCGCTTGGCTGTTTGGCGCGAATTGACAGTGAGCAACGGCGTTTTGAAGTGATCGAGTGTGCGGTTGTGGATTGAGCAACGGGTGTCTATCAAATACGCCAGCGATAAAAAACAAAGCGGCGGAGAATAAACATTCTCCGCCGCTTTGTTTTTTATCGCTAAAACGCTGCGTTTGTGCTTATTTGCCGCGTGGGTCAACTGCATCGCGCAGGCCATCACCCACAAAGTTGACGGCTAACACGGTGAGGAAGATGAGGAAGGCGGGCAACAACACGACATGCGGCGCGATATCTACGAAGTCGCGCCCGTCGGCGGCCAGTTTGCCCCAAGTTGGGGTGTCGGGCGGGAAACCGAGACCCAAGAACGAGATGGTTGACTCGGTGATGATGGCTTGACCGACGTTGAGGGTGGCGGCGACGACGATGGGGCCGATGGCGTTTGGCAAGATGTGCTTAAACATGATCGGGTATTTGTTGACGCCCAGCGCCCGGCTGGCCTCAACGAAGTCGCGCTCACGTAGGGCCAAAAATGCACTTCGCACCAAACGCGCATTCGTCATCCAGTTGAGCGCCCCAATAACGCCGACCACCATTAAAAAGATGCCGACATCTGCCCCAAATACTTTCCGCACCTCGTCGCGGAACAAATAGGTGATGAGCAGCAGAATGGGCACAACCGGGAGTGACTGGAACATGTCGGTGATGCGCATGAGGGCGAAATCGAGCCAGCCGCCATAAAAACCCGCAAATGCGCCGACGAGTGTGCCAAGCGAGATGGCAACAACCATTGCCGCAATTCCTACGGCTAATGAGATACGTCCGCCGTAAAGGATACGCGCCAAAATATCGCGGCCCACGTCATCGGTTCCGAGCGGGAATTTGCCAAACGGTTTTTGATAGCCGTTGATCGGGTCGGTTTTGATCGGTGACGCTGTGTAGATAAATGGCCCTATCAGCACGACAATGACCATGATGCCAAGGAGGCATAGCCCGAAGATGGCGAGACGATTGCGGCGAAAGCGCCGCCAAGCCAATTCGGCATTTGAACGAATTTTTTGTGGGGCGGCTTTTACGCCAGCGCCGGTGATCGGTTTTGCCAAAGTTGCCATAATAAATGCTCGTTGTTGAGATTAGCTTAACTTAATACGTGGGTCGAGAAGGGCCATTAAGACATCGGCGATAAGCGATGAAAATACGACCAAAACCGCAAAAATAAAGACGATGCCCATCACAACGGGCGTATCGCTGCGGTTGATAGATGAGATGAGCAATTCGCCAATGCCATTGACGCGGAAAATTTGCTCGGTGATGATTGCGCCTGCAAAAATGGCCGGAATACCGATGGCAATCAAGGTTACGACTGGGATGAGGCTGTTGCGCAGCGCGTGTCTGATCACCACAACACTTTCGCCTAAGCCTTTGGCGCGGGCGGTGCGCACATAATCCATTGGCAAGTTTTCGAGCATGGCGGCCCGCACAAAGCGGGTCATTGCGCCTGCGTTAAATAGCGCCAGCACCGTAATTGGCATTAAGCTTTGCCTGATCTGTTTCCACAGTGTCTCAAGGCTGGTTATTTTTAATTGGGTATCGTAGATCATGGGCAGCCAGCCCAAATTGACACTAAATACAATTAGCAAAATTGTGCCCGTTAAAAAGGTGGGTAATGAAATGCCCGCCATCGTAAACACAGCGACGATATTGCTAAATAAGCTCTTGGGTCGAACAGAGGTAATCACCCCGATTGGGATGGCGATCACAACTCCCACAATATAAGAAACGCCCACAACGGCCAAGGTTTGTGGCAAACGCTCTAGAATAAAATCGAGCACAGGCTTGCGGGCTGCAAAACTAAATCCCCAATCGCCTTGCGGCAATGCAATCAACCAATAGAAATAGCGGATGTACCAAGGCCGATCAAGGCCCAAAGAACGTTTGATGTTTTCGCGCACTTCGGGGGGCACGTCGGGGTTGGTTGCAAATTGGCTCATTGGGTCGCCGGGCGCCAATGATAATAACGCAAAAATCACAAAACTAATTGCGATTAAGGTCGGGATTGCAATTAAAGTGCGGCGGAGGAAATAGTTCCACATGGGTTAAATTAAGATCAAAGTGCAAAGTGCAAAGTTTCAAGTGCAAAGAGTTTATTGCTTTGCACTTTTTACTTTCCACTTTGCACTCTGCACTAATGACTCAGTTGATTACTTGGTCCAAGTGGCGATGTTCCACATTTCGCTGTCCCAAGGTGACATGTTCACGCCGTTGACACCCTTAGCAATGCCGCTCACGCTCTTGCGGGCGATGAGTGGGCTGACTGCGTAGTCCTTATACAAGATCAAGTCATTGGCCTTCAGCACCAATTCTTTGTTCTTGGCGGGGTCAGTGGTGCTCTTCAACTCTTTGCAGATCGCATCAAAGTCTTTGTTGCTATAGCGGATGTTGTTGGGCTTGCGCCAGCCGTTGGCTTTGTTGCTGATGTCTTCGGTTTCCCATTCGCAAATGTAGTCACCGGCATCGGGCACGCCTGAGCCGTTGGTATACATTTGAATGTCATACCAGAACTTGCCGATGGTGTCTGGGCTACCGGCATCGGTGCTGAAGAACACAGCGGCATCAATGGCCTTCAAGTCTACTTCGACACCGAGTTTGGTCCAAGCATCTTTCATCAAGGCTTGTTCCTTTTGGCGCAATGGGTTGACGCTGGTGCTGAAGCTCACCTTCATCTTCTTGCCGTCCTTGGCGCGGATGCCATCGGCACCCTTCTTCCAACCCGCATCATCCAAAATCTTGTTGGCGGTATCGAAATCGGGCGTGGCACACTTGTTGCGGCCACCATGCAATTGATCTGGCGCTATGTAGGGTTGCCAAGTGATGATTTCGCAGGTGGGGTCACCGGCTGGGCCATACAGGGTTTCGGCCATCGTCTTGCGGTCAATCACGATGCTGAAAGCCTTGCGGATGTTGGCATCACCGAAGAATGGATGTGGCTTGCCAGCCTCACCGCGATCTTCGCCGCGGCTGGGGTCAATGTCGAAAGGTTGGAACATGATGCGCTCGACGTTGCCACCGGTTGAGGCTTTGAGATCACCCTTGCCACCTTGTTGCAATTGTTGCAAAACGGCAGCTTCCACTTGCAAGTTCCAAGCGTAGTCGGTGTCGCCGGTTTGGAACACAGCGCGGGCTGCGCTGGTGGCGTCACCACCACCCTTGAACAACACTTCCTTAAAGAAAGGTTGATCAGCAACGTGGTAGCTGGTATTCACTTCATAAGTGGCTTGGTCGCCGCTCTTGAATTCTTTGAGCTTGTATGGGCCAGTGCCGACTGGGGCAGTGGTGTTCTTCTTTTGGCATTCAGCATCCTTGCTGGCGTTGGCGCCAATGCAGCTTCCCATGTGCTTCTTGCTCAAGATCATGCCGTTTGAGCCGGTGAAGGTGCGATACATATAGGCTTGAGGCGCATCGTATTCAACTTTTACGGTGTTGGCATCAACGGCGGTCACTTTGGTTACGCCTTGGAAGCGGCCTGCGTTTGAACAACCGGTGTCTTTGTTCGAGCAATATTCCCAAGTGAATACCACGTCATCGGCGGTGAAATCGCTGCCATCATGCCACTTTACACCCTTCTTCAACTTCCAGGTCAGGCTCTTGAGGTCGGCAGCAATACCCCCGTTGGCGACGGTGGGGATTTCGGCAGCGAGCACGGGCGATGGGTTGCCATCTGGGGCAATGGCGGCCAATGGCTCGTAAATCAAGCGCGAGGCGTCATAGTCTTTGGTCCCGTTGGCAAGATGCGGGTTCAAAATGGTGGGGGCTTGCCAATACAAAATGCGGAACGCACCACCGCTGCCACGCTTGCCGGCTGGGGCCGCTGGGGCCGCTGGTTTGGCTGGCTCGGCTGGCTTGGCCGGGGCCGGGGTTGGTGTTGGGCTGGCGCAAGCCGCCAAAACCATCGAAGTTGCGGCGGTTAAGCCAAATAACGAAACGATTCGGTTACTCTTCATTTGTTCTCCTTTTTCAACTATATCTGATGTTTTTGAAGTTATAACATTCCTTCCATTTCGTCCTAATCACTTAGAACGAAACACAAGTAAAGTGATTATATTTGATCTTGCAAGTGCTCGTTGTGTTTGTTTTCAAGCAGTTAACACAAACATAAACAAATAGCATACAATATGGGTGACCTTAATACACGCTTAAACTTGTATGAAGGTCAATCGTCCCATTGGTCACTTCGTATGGAGGATAAAAGAAGAAAAATGAAGAAAAATATGATCGCATCAGGGTTCGCACTTAGCCTAATTTTGGCTGCTTGCGCCAGCCCAACACCAACCC
>JAHBAL020000045.1 GCA_018500105.2 Anaerolineae bacterium | reverse complement strand
GCCCAGCGCTACAATTTGCGCATCGGCAGCACCATCACCTTTCGCGTGGGCGACCGCCGCCCGGTGCTGCGCGTGATCGGCATTTTGCAGCCTGCCGATGCCAACAGCAGCCGCGCCCTCGACGGCCTCGGCATCGTAGATATCGGCGCGGCCCAAGTGCTGTTCAACATGCCCGGCAAAATCAGCCACATTGACCTGATCGCCGACGAACGCACCGAGGCCGGGCAAATGCGTTTGGCGCAAATTCGTGCTATTTTGCCGCCGGGTGCGCAAATTGTGCGGCCAGAATCGCGCAGCCAAAGCGTCGAAAGCCTGAGTGATGCGTTTGAACTCAACTTGACCGCGCTCAGTTTGCTGGCCTTGGTGGTCGGCATGTTCCTCATTTACAACACCATCACGTTTTCGGTGGTGCAGCGGCGGCCCATTTTTGGCATTTTGCGCTGTTTGGGCGTCACCCGCCGCGAAATTTTTCGCATGGTGCTGGTCGAGTCGCTGCTGCTGGGCGCAATTGGCGGGCTGCTGGGCGTGGCCTTGGGTATTATTTTGGGGCGCGGGGCGGTGCAATTGGTCACCCGCACCATCAACGATTTGTATTATGTCGTCAATGTCCAATCCATCGAAATTGCTCCGCTCACCCTGCTCAAGGGCTTTGTGATGGGGCTGGTGGCGGCGGCCTTGGCGGCATTGCCCCCCGCCTACGAGGCGACCAGCATCCAACCCATCACCGCGCTCAAACGCTCGAATGTTGAGCAACGGGTGCGCGGCGTGTTGTTGCCCATCGCCATCGTTGGCCTCGGTTTTATGGCGTTGGGTGGTGTGTTGCTCTTGCTCAGTTCGTGGCTGGTCATTAATTTTGCTGGCATTTTTGGCGTGGTGATCGGCGCGGCATTGGTTGCGCCATTGCTGACGCTGTGGCTGATGACGGCGGCGCAACCCGTGCTGGGGCGCTTGGGTGGGGTGATTGGGCGCATGGCAGCGCGTGGCATCGTCAATTCAATTTCGCGCACGGCGGTGGCGATTGCGTCGCTCATGATCGCGGTGTCGGTCATCATCGGCTTGCAAAGCATGATCGGCAGTTTTCGCCAAACGCTCATCAATTGGCTGGCCAGCACCATCGTCGCCGATGTGTATGTCGGTTCGCCGGGCGGCAATGCTGCTGCCGCCAACAGCACCCTCGATCTCGCCATCGTGAGCGAGATTCAAAGCGACCCTGCTGTTTCGCATCTCACCTCATTGCGCACGGTGCGGGTGGAATATACACTCGTGCCGCCCACCATTGCCGCCGACCTAAACCAAGTGCCCAAGAATGTGACGTTGCAAGCGGTGAATGCCAGCAACAATCGCCAACCCGCCACCTTTGTGTGGACCGAAGGCCCCGTCGCCGACATTTGGACCCAAATGCGCCAAGGCGATGTGCTGGAGGTGAGCGAGCCATTTGCCAACAAACAGGGCATCACGCGCCAAAATAACCGGCTGTGGCTGTATACTGATGCTGGCCCGCGCGAGTTCCGCGTGATTGGGGTGTATTACGATTACGCCTCTGACCAAGGCGGCATCACCCTTCACCGCGAGGTGTATAACCGCCATTGGCGCGACAATGCTATTTCGGCGGTGGCGGTGTATCTCAAACCCGATCTCGATACGCGTGAGGCGGTGGATCGGCTGCGCAAGCAATTGGCCGGGCGCAATATTGTGGTAAATGCCAACCGTGACTTGCGCGAAAGCGCCATGACCGTGTTTGACCGCACCTTCGCCATTACCGGCGCACTCAATTTATTGGCGACGGTGGTGGCCTTCATCGGTGTGCTCAGCGCCCTGATGGCGTTGCAGATCGAGCGCACCCGCGAGTATGGCACATTGCGGGCCTGTGGCATGACGCTGCGTCAGCTTTGGCGTATGACGTTCCTCGAAACTGGGCTGATGGGCGGCACGGCGGGCTTGCTTTCGATGCCGACCGGCCTCGTGTTGGCGATTATTTTGGTTTACATCATCAATCTGCGCTCGTTTGGCTGGACGATTCAGTTGATGCTCGATTGGCGAACTTTTGCCCAAGCCGCAGGCGTGGCCGTGCTGAGCGCCTTGCTGGCCTGCGTTTACCCCATGTTTCGCCTGACCCAGTTGCAAATTGCCAGCGCGGTGCGGCAGGAGTGAGGTTACGCCCCCCTCGCATCCACCATCGCACGAATGCCGTCGCTCATCAGGTTAAAACTGAGCGAGGCGAGGAAGATGGTGAGGCCGGGCACGATTGCCATATAGGGGTAACTGAGGATATAAAGCCGGCCTTCGGCCAAAATGCGCCCCCATTCGGGCGTGTTGGGGTCTACGCCCAAGCCGAGCAAGCTCAGCCCGGCGGCGGCGGGGATGGCGGCGCTGAGGCCGATGGTGGCCTGCACGATGACGGGCGCAAGTGAGTTGCGCATAATGTGGCTGACGATGATGTGGCTGCTGTTGGCCCCTAACGCCCGCGCTGCCTCGACGTATTCGCGTTCGCGCACTTGCAGCACCTGTGCCCGCACCAGCCGAATAAACGAGGGCGCAATGCCGACGCCGATGGCGACCACCACATTCAACAGACCCGCGCCCATGATGCTGCCAATAATCAGCGCCAAAATGATGCCGGGCATGGCAAACATGATTTCGAGCAGACGCTGCACCAGCATGTCCACCCATCCACCAAAATAACCCGACACCGCGCCGATGGGCACGCCGATGCCCATGCCGACCAACACTGTCAGCACGCCGACCATGAGCGAGGCGCGGGTGCCATACAAAATGCGGGCGGTCAGGTCGCGCCCCAGGTGGTCAGTGCCGAGCAGTCGTTGCGGGTTGAATGAGGGCCACGTGTAGGCGTCAATCAGCCGTTGTCGGGTTGGGTCGTATTGGGTGAGCAAGGGCGCGGCCAACCCTGCCATGATGAACAAGACCAAAATGGCAAGGCCGATCATGGCGGGCGGGTGTTTTCGGAAACGCTGAAAAGCAGACATAGCAAAAGTGCTCATTTCCCAAGCCGGATGCGTGGGTCGAGCAGGGTATAGAGCAAATCGGTGATGAAATTGATGCCGATGATGACGACGGCGATGACCATGACCGCGCCTTGCACGGTGGGGAAATCTTGGGCGTTGATGGCCTCAGAGATCATCAGGCCGATGCCGGGCCAGCCGAAAATGGTTTCGATCAGCACGGCCCCGCCGGTCAAGGCGCCCATTTGCAGCATGAGCACGGTGATGACAGGGATGAGGGCGTTACGCAAAGCGTGTTTGATGATCACGAGGCGCTCGGCCAAGCCTTTGGCGCGGGCGGTGCGCACATAATTCTCACGCAGGGTTTCCATCATGCTGGCGCGGGTCATTCGCACAATGATGGCCATAAACACCAGCGTGAGCGTGAGCGCGGGCAAAATGACGCTTTCGGGGCGCTCGGCCCCCGACGCGGGCAGCCATTTCAAATTGACCGCAAATACGATGATGAGCATGATGCCGAGCCAATACGAGGGCATTGAGATGCCGACCAGTGTGCCGATGGAGATGAGTTGATCGAGCCACGAGTAGGGCTTGATGGCTGCCAGCACGCCGAGCGTGATGCCGACGACGGCGGTCAGTGTGACCGTGACCAAGGCGATGCGGGCCGAGTACGGCAAGCGAGCGGCGATATCTTCGCTGACTGGGCGCTTGCTGATGTTGGATGTGCCTAAATCGCCCCGAAACAGCCCGCCGACAAAGCGTAAAAATTGTTCGGGCAAGGGGCGATCTAATCCAAATTCAACCCGCGCCGCCTCAACTTGCTCTTGGGTGGCAATTGGCCCCGCCAGCGTGCGAGCCGGGTCGCCGGGCAGCAGCCGCAGCAACAAAAACACCGTCAGTGCCACGCCAAACAGCGTAAACACCGAGAAAATGAGGCGGCGAAGAAGGTAGGACAAGAGGAGTGGAAAGTGCTAAGTTTGAAGTCCTAAGTGAGATTTACTTAGCACTTAGCACTTTAAACTTAGCACTTTTGATTAGTTGGGTTTGGCGTAAATGGCGGCGAAGCGTTCGCCGGGCAAGAAGCCGATATTGCCGATTTTGGCGGAATGGGCGATGACCAGCTTTTCGACAAACAAGAAAATGGCGGGCGGGTCGTTCCAGATGGCGGTTTGGGCCTTGCAGGCCAAATCTTTGCGCTTGGCGGGGTCGCTCTCGCGGAAGGCGGCTTCGATCAACTTGTCAACTTCGTCATTCTTGTAATAGGCGGTGTTGATGCCAGCCGGTGCGATTTGCGAACCGGCGTAAATATAGAACATGCCAAGCGCGGCATCGGGCGCGGGCGCGGCGAAGCCAAAGTAGTGCATTTGCAAGGTTGAATCTTCGGCCTTTTTGGTGATCTCGCCCACATATTGCGGGAAAGGCATGGTGCTGGGTGTGGCCTCAACGCCGATATCTTGCAAGAAGCCGCCAATGGCTTGGGCGGTGGGGAAATCTTGGAAATAGCGACCCGTCGGGGCGACAAACTTGAGTTTAAGGTCTTTTCCGCCAGCTTCGGCCAACAATGCTTTGGCTTTAGCGGGGTCGTAGTTATATGGCTTTTGCTCGCAAAAGCCGTTATAGGCTTGCGGCATGGGCGATTGCATCACTTCGGACACGCCAAACAGCACTTTGTCGAGGATGGCTTTGCGGTCAATGGCGTGGTTGAGCGCTTGGCGCACTTTCACATTTTGCAGGGTTTTGTCGTTCATATTGAACGGCGCGTAGATGATGCGCATGCCGGGCGCATAGGCCACCTTTAGATTCTTGTCTTGTTGCAATTTGGGAATGTCGGGCGCGGGTGGCGAGATCATCATGTCAACTTGTCCGGCCAAGAGCGCAGTTTCGCGGGCGGTGGCGTCGGGGATGATGCGAAATTCGACCAGATCATAATGTGGCTTTTCGCCCCAATAATCGGCGTTTTTCTCCAGCACCAAACGCTGGGCGCGGGCATATTCCTTCCACTTATACGCACCTGTGCCGACGGGCACAGCGATTTTCTTCATTTCGTTTGGGGCCACCGTCAGCGATTTTGGCGAAATGGGGCTAAAACCGGTGAACAAAATGAAGCTGAGGAACATTTCTGGCGCATATTCGCTATAGGCTTTGATCGTATTCTCGTCCACTACCTCAAATTTCTTGAGCATGGTGGTCAAAAATTTGGTGGGACGATAGACTTCGGGGTTGAGCCAGCGGTCAAACATCACCTTAACGGCTTCGGCGTTGAGCGGTGTGCCATCGTGAAACTTGACACCTTTGCGCAGTTTAAATTGCACCCATTGCAAATCGCCATCTTTGCCGGTTGTCCAGCTTTCGGCTAGGCCGGGCTTAATCGCGCCTTTTTCGTCCGATGTCACCAGTGGCTCGATGACGAAGTCGAGCATATTGGCGATTTGGCCGGTCACACCGGTTGGCTCAACACTGGCGGGGTCTACGCCAACGGCAATGCGCAATACGTTGCCGGTGAGCGGCGCAAGCGTTGGCAAGGGGGCGGCGGTGGGT
>JAHBAL020000357.1 GCA_018500105.2 Anaerolineae bacterium | reverse complement strand
GCGGCTTGGGGGCTTCGTTGTTGCCACAGTCCCCAACAGCCGGCATAACCAAATTGAGCGAAAACTCCGAAGTGCTGCCATTGCCACCTTGGCTCGTGGCCGTTCCCGCCAACCGCGCCCCTGCCGCGAGGGCCGGCGATGGCAACACCACCGAAAACGGCGTGTTGTCGCCTGCATGGCTTGTGCTGCCCAAAAATATCTGTCCTTCGCCATGATTCGACGCATCGGCAACAGGGTTGGCAAAAAATTCGATGCGATAGGGGCCATCAGCAATCACACTGTCTAAGGTCGCAGTAATATGCACGGCATTGCAAGTCGCTGCTGTTACAGCGGCTAAGACCGGAAAATTTTGAAAGGTGTTTGCGCCAATATCGGGATCCCCCGCGTCATTGGCGGTCACGCCATCGTTTTCGAGATCAATGCCTAGCCCAGTATTTGAGTGAATGAGATTGCCCAGAAATGGGTTTTCTGTACCGGTGTCTAAAACGATGATGCCTGCGCCAACGTTAAACGCGATCAGATTGGCGTCGCTGGGCGATGCCGAGCCGACGAAGTTGCCATAGGCCCCAGATCCAAAGTAAATACCCCCATCATTATTGGGGATGCCTGCTGTGCCCGCGGCATTGGTTCCAATTTTATTGCGCACAATGATATTGCCGGTGGTGCTGGGGTCTTCTATCTCGATGCCCGAACTGCCATTGCCCGAAATGAGGTTGTCGGCGATCAAATTTCCTGTTGCATCAATACAACCACAAAACGCCGAGTCTTCATCAATATCAACGCCTTCATTTTGGTTAGGAATGGCGCTTGTGCCGCTGGGATTCGTGCCGATATAGTTGAATCGCACAATATTGTCATATGCCCCGCCGGTAATGGTGACGCCTTCGTCGTCATTACCAGAAATGATATTGCGCGAAGCGGCGGTATCGCCGCCGATGACGTTGGCTGTGGCCAGATCTTCGATAAATACGCCGCTGTAAACATTGGGCAACGCTGCCGTGCCAGCGGCATTGATGCCGATATAGTTGCCTTCAATATGGTTAAATGTGGCATCGGTAACAATGACAACCCCATATTCATTGCCCGAAATGAGGTTTCGGGCGCTGGCGGTTTTTCCGCCGATGGTATTGTTATCAGCTTCTTCGATCAACACACCAGCCCCCCTGTTATTACTATTGGCATTGGGGATGGCTGCATCACCGGCAGCGTTGGTTCCGATATAGTTGCCCAGCACAACATTGTCTTCTGCAAAATCGGCGATGACAACGCCGAAGTCGTTGCCAGAAATGAGGTTGCGTTCGCCAACTGTATGCCCTCCCACAATGGTGTCGCGTGCATCATCAATAACGACGCCTGCCCCTGGGCCGCCAAGCGTATTTGGAATGGCCGAATTTCCGGCAACATCAGTGCCGATATAGTTGCCTGCAATGCGATTGCCATTTGCCTGGTCAATAGTGATGCCTACGCCATTCCCCGAAATAATATTACGAAAAGACGCATGATTTCCGCCGATGACGTTGTTTGTGCTGTGGTTATTAATATACACACCTACAAACAGGTTGGAGAGTGCATTGGCGGCATGAAGATCGGTGCCAATATAGTTGCCTTCGACACGGTTACTGCTCGAATCGTCGGTGAGGTTGATGCCGACTAAGTTACCTGCGATGATATTGCGCTGGGCTGTTGTGTTGCCGCCGATCACATTGCCGGTGGCGTTAACGCTTTGAATGAGGATGCCAATCGAGTTGCCGATAGCTGCGGTCGCCAAGCCAGTATTGTCTGTGCCGATCAAACAATTCTCGACACGATTATTGGCGCTATTGATGACAATGGCTGCGTCGCTGCCGCCAAACGAAAATCCACTGAGCACCAATGCCGCCAGCGTGCTGCCCGATGAACCAAGTGCGAGCACTAGGCCGCTGCCATTGGCTGCGCCAGCCAAAATTTCGATTCGGGTGGCTCCGCCAGTCGCGCCATTGATGATGACAGGTTGCGTGATGTCGGGTAATAGGGTTGCCAGCGTGATGCTGGGTGTGCCAGCCCCCAAGTTAAACGCAATCGTATCTAGCCCAGCCGTCCCTGTGCCGCAATTTGCATTGGCGGGCGCGCCATTGGCGGCCAAAATTGCTTCGTGCAAGGTGCAAAAGGCGTCATCCGTCGCGTTATCGGCGGTGCTGGTCACGGTGATTGTTGCTGCAAACGTTTGCTGCGCCGTAATGCCGAGCATACTGATTGCAAGGGCAACCGTACACAGCATGCGCGTGAATAAAATTTGACTAAAGTAGTCGAAATATTTCATTAATGGGATTCTATAACATATCCATGATGAATTCAGCGGTCTAACGCAAATGGCACAAAAGTTATGGCTAAAGACTGAACGCAATGAGCGCCGCAATGGCAATGATGCCGATAAAAATTAGGCGGTCGCGCTGGGTTTTAGTTGGATACCGAGCATATAGCCATTGCGCCCCCACAATGGCGAGATAAACAAACAGCGCCACAATAACAATAGGAAGGGCTTTGGCGAGAATAGGCATGATGATTTAAACGCCTGGCTAGTATTGTCTCGCAAACGCGCAAAAATATTTTTGCGCGTTTGCGAGACATTAACGTTAGCGGGTTGGGCCAATCGGGACGGTGGTGGTGACATTATTGCTGCCAATCACCACGAACGGCGAGGTGTTGGGTGGCAAGAACACCTTATCCATCTTACTATAGGCGGCAGCCCACGCCTGATTATTCAGGTAACTGGCGTAGGCTGGATTCTGTTTAATCAAATCGGCTTTCGCGGCTTCTTCGGCCAATTTGGCTTTGGCGGTTTCTTCGGCAATCTTGGTCTTGGTTTCGGTAATGGCAAGGTCGCGCTGGGCGCTGAGCAAGTCGTTATCTTTTTGTGCCTTTAGCGAGGCGGCTTGCGCCTCTAGGCGCTTGCGGTCAAGCTCGGCAGTAGTCGCATCTTGTTTGGCTTTTTCTTGCACACGCGCTTGCTCTACCCGTATTTTGCCTTCTTCAGTGGCCTGATCGCGGTCAGCGTCGGCCTTGGCTTTGGCGGCATTTTGCACCGCCAATTGGGTGGCAAAACGTGCCTCGGTAATTTCATCCAGCTTTTTTTGCACGGCGGCGCTCAAGTTGACATTGGGCACAACCACGTTTCGCACTTCTAGCCCGTAGCTGCTCGCCAATTTGTCTAGCTCGCGGTCAATACATTCGCGCAACAAATCACGCGCCGAGCCAACCACCGCCTCAGAGAAGTTGAGATCGCCAACACATACTTTGCCAGCTTGTTGCCCCAAGGCTTGCATGAGGCCGGTTGGGCGATCTTCGGGCTTGGCCGGTGCTAATCCGATTAATGGCACATCGGACAAATAAAATCCCGAATAAGTACCCCAGTTTTTGAGCAAAGCATCTTGCTTTTCGAGGCCGGGGCGATGCACTGTGCCACGAATTTCGATGCCGATGCGCTGCTGGTCTTTGGTCAGCACTTCGTCATCGCGCACGATAAAAGCCAACCCAGCGACGTTAATGGCAATAATGTCTTCCATCCAGCCGATTCGAGTATGTGAGCCGGGGCCAACCACCTGATAAGGTCGGTTTTCTTTGAGCAAAATACCGACTTGGTTCGAGCGAACCGGATACATGATATAGCCGAACAAATTATCAATGGTGAAATAGGCCAGCACCAAAAATGCGACGAAGACCGTGAACCCGCCCAGTATTTTGGGCAGGCGCGTATTTGGACGAGGGTTATCTAAGTCTTTGCGTGGGGTATTCATTTGTTTTTCCTTTGATCAAAATTTAAATGTCTCTTTTTGAATATTACGTTCTTGGTGAGCATAGGTTGCAGTATTGCAACGTGTGCTCGTAAATTATAGAGGGGATATATTTGATCTGAATTAGCGATTGGTAAAATTGCTCTTTAAGATCGTGAATGAAGCAACTGAACAAACCCCAAGCAATAGCAACCGCGCTGATCAAGCCTATCTACAATTGCGTTCTGACATTGTGCATGGTGTGTTGCGCCCAAATGAGCGCCTGATCGAAGAAGAGATCGCCGAGCGCTTGCAGATCAGCCGCACACCCATCCGCGAAAGTTTTAAGCGGCTGGCTGCCGAGGGGCTAATCGTCAATCGGCGACGGGGCTGGCTGGTCTATGAGCATACGCTCGACGAGATTCGCCAAATTTATGAAACGCGCATGGCGCTAGAGGGTTATGCCGCCTCGTTAGCGGCTGAACGCGCCAGCGAAGCGGAATTGTTGGTCATCAAAACTGTTTTTCTATCGCCCCATCATTTTCTGGGCGAGGCCGCCCGAGAGACCTTGGTGATCGAAAACGAAAAGTTTCACGATGTCATTAACCACGCCGCTGGCAATCAAAAACTGATTGAGTTATTACGTCAAACGCACTTGTTCTATTTCAATACTCGCATCGCCGCGCTGTATGCCCCCACCGATATCGCCGAGGCCCGCGAGCATCACGCCGCGATTGTGAAGGCATTGCTCAACCGCGACAGTGCCGCCGCCGAACGCGCCATCCGCCACGACATCGCCACTGCTCTCAAGCTCATTTTGGGGAGAATGCGGTGATTTGGGAGTAACGAGTAACGAGTAATGAGTAACAGCTAACGAATTACGCCCCATTTTTCTTCAAGACTTAGCACTTAGCACTTCTACTTACTCTGCCTTGGATTGAGTGAGCTGAAATATTCGCGCACATACTCGCGCATGTCGGCGGGGACGTCGCCGTTTTGCAGGGCTTCGTCGGCGGCTTTGGCGTATTGGCTGTAAACTTGTTGATAAGGCACGCTGCTGTTGCCGGTGGGGGCTTGGTTGGGGCGACCCGACGGATTGGGCGAATTGACACCGCGTGATTCAGGTAATTGGATGCTTTCGCCTTTCTCGTTGAGCCGTTGCGGGGCATATACGCTGTTGCTCGACCCTGTATCTTCGCTGTGCTGTGATGAACTGGATGACCCTTCACCCGCCGCAGCGCCGCTTGGCTGCCCACCTTGGCCTTGCCCCTCGCCTTGCATCGCCTCACCCTCGCCCGCTTCGACATTGCCTTCGCCCATGCCTTGCTCGCCTTGCCCTTGTTCGCCGCCTTGCTCACTTCCGCTTTGGCCTTGATTTTGATTGCGTGCCGCTTGGCGGCGAGCTTCGTTTAATGCGTTCGAGGCTTGGTTTAGGTCGCGTTGGCTGGCTTGATTTTGGCCTGCGCGGTCGAGCGATTGCGCCGCTTTGTCGAGGGCTTGTCGTGCATCATTATTCCGGCCTTCGCGCATGGCTTGGGCGCTGTCGCGCAGATTTTGCGCCAAATTGGGATCGGAATTTTGCACCGATTTCGCCAATTGCTCCATCTGGTCGGCCAAACGGCGTTGCTGTTCTTGTGTCAATTCTTGGCCCTGATTGTTGGTCAATTGGCGCAATTGTTCGGCGGCCTTCTCAAAATCGCGATTCGACAATGACTCTGCCAACTGTTTGGTTAAATCATCGGGCGAAAGCGATTGCCCGGCGCGTTCGAGTTCACGGGCCTGCTGCTTGGCAATTTCATCTTGCAGCGCATCCAGTTTGTCTTGCGCCTCATTCAGCGCCGCCATCGCCGATTCTTCGCTGGCGTTCGAGTCACGCAGTTGGTCCTGGGCCTGATCGAGCGCCTGTAACGCCTGCTCTTTTTGTAAATCGGTCAAGAATTTTGATTCTTTAATATTATTCTTGATATCTTCAAGTTGCTGCACTTGCTTCGCCAATTCTTCTTGCAATTTGATCTTTTCGGCCAAAATTTCTTGCTGTGGATTCGGCATAACCAGCGCAACGACGAGACCGATTGCCAAGGCCAGCATCAAAAGCGCATCTTTCCATGGTAAACGCAGCGGTAATAGGCGTTTAAAATCCACGCCTTCGGCGATCTTAGCGGCATCAACGACTTGGCGCTTGCGAATGTGATCATTTTTGACGTTTAACACGCCCGACTCGATCTCCATTGCCGTCGAGACGCGCTCCTTGAGGCCAAAACGTTGGTCGAAATGACGCGCCCACAACAACGATGAACGGCGAAGATGGCGCAGCCAAGGCCATGCCAAGGCGATCAGCCCGCCCAGCACTGTTGTGCTAACAGCGATTTGGGTCAATTGCCACACGCTGAGCAACGGCATATATCGCGCCGTTACCGCTGGAATCAGCGCCAGCCCTAGCCCAATTGCCAAGCCCAAACACAGCCAGCGCAAACTGGTTTGCCAGCGTGCGCGCCGTGACCATTGTGATACAAGACTGCCTAGCTCACCCATAATATAAAGTTTATCATAAGGGGTGAATGGGGAAATGAGAGAATGAGTGAGTGACTGAATGACTGAATGACTGAATGACTGATAAGAAGCTTTTTCAATCACTCATTCACACATTCACTCACTCACTCATTTAAGAGGGGCGTGGCATGTCGAAGGTGGGGCTGAGGGTGGCGTATTGGTCGCCGCCGAGGCGGGCGAGGGGGCGCAAGGCGTTGGCGTCAATCAGGCCGTCGGGGCGCAACAAGCCCTCGCGGATGTGAAAACGCAAAATTCGCCCAAAGATGACGGTGTAGGTGGTGTCGGTCACTTGCACAAGCTGGCTGGCGCGGCATTCCATTGCCACCCCAGCTTCAGCCACACGTGGTGGTTTGACGAGGTCACACGGGGCGGCGGTCAGGCCCGCCAAGGCAAATTCGTCTACTTCGTAGTCATATTCGCCCGCCGTCAAATTCATTTGCGGTCCCAAATCCTCGCTGACCATGTTGACAACGAACTCGCCGTTTTCTTGCACATTGCGCAAGGTGTCCTTTGGCTGGCCTTTGCGCAGCCCCACCGAGATCATGAGTGTAGGCGGGTTGCCGCCGATGCCGTTGAAAAACGAAAACGGCGCAAGATTGCGCGAGCCATCATTGCCGATGGTCGAGACCCACGCGATGGGTCTTGGCACAATCACGCTCGTCATCAGCCGATACGCATCGCGTGGGGGCAGGTCGACAGGGTTGATCGCTATCATCAAATTTAAAATTTAGAATGGAAAATGAAAAATTGAGAACGCAAGCCTTCATTTTCAATTCTCCATTTTCAATTTTTCATTTCTAAAGGGGGGTGACGTAAGCAGCCGTGATGCCGCCGTCCACCATAAATTCGGTTCCGGTGACAAAAGACGACTCGTCTGAGGCCAGATAGAGCGCCCCGTAAGCGATTTCTTTGGCTTGCCCGAAACGCCCCATCGGGATGTGGACCAAGCGACGTTGCTTTTTTTCTTCGGTGTTGAGGTATTTCATCAACAACTCGGTAAAGAGTGGCCCCGGGCACATCGCATTGACGCGAATGCCTTCGCGGGCATGGATGACGGCCAACTCGCGTGACATGCTCAGCACCGCGCCTTTGCTGGCGGTGTAGGCCAATTGGGGCGTGGCCGCCCCGAGAATTGCCACGAACGAGGCGGTGTTGATGATGCTGCCGCCACCCGCGCGGCGCAAGGCCGGAATGCCATATTTGCAGCCGAGAAAAACGCCTTTGACGTTGATGTTGAAGGTCAGATCCCACACATCTTCGGTCGTGTTAATGGCATCGTCGTCGTCTTTGTGCGAAATACCGGCGTTGTTGAACATAATGTTGAGTTTGCCGAAGGTTTGCTCGGCAGCGGCCACCATGCCTTCACAATCGGCGGCCTTCGACACATCGGCCTTGTAAAAGGCGGCCTGACCACCGTTCGCCTTCACCAGCGCCACCGTCTCGTTGCCAGCCGCCTCATTCAAATCCACCACCAGCACGGCTGCGCCCTCTTGGGCAAACAGCACCGCCGTCTCGCGGCCAATGCCGCTGCCTGCGCCCGTAATCAGGGCCACTTTATTGTTTAGTCTCATGCAGGGGATTATACGAGTGCTGATTCCCAAGTGCCAAGTGCTAAGTGCTAAGTCCTAAGGGAATTGCAACTTATTACTCCCCACTTAGGACTTAGCACTTGGCACTACTTTAGGGGCAACGTCGTTGCGCCGGCGTCTATGTGGAAGGTCATGCCGGTGATTTGAGCGGATTCGTCGGAGATGAGGAAGACGGCGGTGTGGCCGGTGTCTTGTGGCGTTTGATGGCGACCGAGCGGCAGGGTGGGGCCGATGGCGCGAAGTTTGTCTTCGGGCAGGCCCAAACTTTCGTGCAATGCCACCTCGGTATCACTTAACACCCAGCCCGGAATGATGTAATTGGCACGAATGCGGTCGCGGGCATAGGTTCCGGCCAACGAGCGGGTGAGCGACAGCAGCCCGCCCTTTGCCACACCGTAGGCCACCAAATTGCTGGCGGGTTGAATGCCGTGAATCGAACCGATGTTGATGATGCTGCCACTGCCGCTTTTTTGCATATACGGAATGGCAAATTTGCAGCAAAAAAAGGCACTGCGCAAATTCAAATTGAGATATTTGTCCCACAATTCGGGGGTGGTTTCTTCGATGCTGGCGCGACCATAAAACCCGACATTGTTGATGAGGCCGTGTAATTGCCCATAATGTTGATAGGCAAACGTTGCCAAATTGGCGCAATCAGCTTCTTTCAGCACATCGGTTTGGCAGAAGGCAGCCTCGCCGCCTTGCGCTCGCAATGCCGCCGCCGCCGCTTCGCCCTTCGCCGCATTGACATCTGCAATCACAATTTTTGCGCCTTCGCGGATCAACAATTCGGCACAGCCAAAGCCAATGCCTTGTGCGCCACCAGTGATGATGACGACTTTATCTTGCGTTCGTTTGCTCATGGGTTATTTCGCCGCCAATGCTTGCTGACGGCCTACTCGCGCCAATTGGTCGCAGCGTTCATTTTCGAGGTTGCCAGCGTGGCCCTTCACCCAATTCCACTTGATGGTGTGTTTTTGGCACAAGGCATCGAGTTCTTGCCACAACTGCTGATTTTTGACCGGCTCTTTATTCGCCGTGCGCCAGCCATTACGCTTCCAACCGGCAATCCACTGCGTGATGCCATTGCGCAAATATTCGGAATCGGTGAAAAGCGTCACTTCGCACGGCTCAAGTAACGCGCCCAGCCCGTTGATCGCGGCCAACAATTCCATCCGGTTGTTGGTGGTTTCACGTTCGCCCCCGCATAATTCTTTGCGATGCTGTTTATACAGCAACACCACGCCCCATCCCCCCGCACCCGGGTTTGGGTCGCAGCCACCGTCGGTGTAAATCATCACGCTTTTCATTATGCGGAGGCAATTTTACAATGGAGCATCGGCAGCCATGAGCCATGAGCCGTGAGCTATGAGCCATGAGCCGTGAGCTATGAGCCATGAGCCGTGAGCCGTGAGCTATGAGCCATGAGCCGTGAGCTATGAGCTATGAGCCGTGAGCCGTGAGCTATGAGCTATGAGCCGTGAGCTATGAGCCATGAGCCGTGAGCCGTGAGCCGTGAGCCGTGAGCTATGAGCTATGAGTCTTGAGCTAAAAATATTTAAAGCTCAAGGCTCAAGGCTCAAGGCTCAAGGCTCAAGGCTCATGGCTATTGCTGGGCGACCGGCTTGGCGGGCGAGAAAATTGTGTTCATCAATCATCTCGTCAACGCTGGGCGTGGTGATGCGTTTTCGTTCACGCATTTGACGCATGGCGATGCGCCCCAAGCGCTCGTGATGCTGAATAGCTGCCAATTGCGCCTCACGCGCTGGCGCGTAAGACGGCTGCAAATTTTTGATGTCCCAATACTTCATCAATTCATCCACCACTTGGGTGTAATATTCGGCGGGGCCATAGTGCGCATGTTTGGCGATGATGTCCATGCGCAGCTTGTAATCGGGCATCCCACGCCCGGGCATCTCAAATTGCAGCATGGTGCTGGTCACCAATTCCACCAAATTCGGGTTGACCTCAAGATGCGCTTTGGTGGCATCACGGTAAAACGTGTAGTGCAGCGTCTCATCACGCGCCAGCCGCCGCAGCACCCGCGCCAAGGCTGGGTCTTCGGCTTCGCAGGCTTGCGCCACATTCAAATAAAACACCATTGTGGCACGTTCTTGAATTGAGGTATACACCATCGTCTCAAGCGGCGTTTGTAGGCCGGTCTCGAAGCCACCCTCGACCACTTGCTTGCGCAATTTGCGCCGCTCCCACACATCGCCGTTGCCGGTTAATAACAGGTAGGTTTCCAACAAATCGCCGTGTTGGTCCTCTTCTGCTGTCCACGTATGCACAAAATCCACCAGCACTTGCAATGAGCCTTTAAACGTGTTGTAAAGCTCGGTGGTAAACCAAGGCAAATTGACCTCGGTGAGCAAGGCGGTCTCGACCGCCAAATACGTCTCCCAACTGAGCGGCTGGGTGGCTGGGTCATATTTCAATTTCACCCGCGATGCCATAATATCGCGCTCAAACAAATCTTCACGCGGCATATTTTCATCGCCGGTGGTGCGAATGGGCTTGATGCCGCGCACGGGGAACTTGCCGCTCACGATTTCGAGTGGCAAAAAGCTATGATAGCTCCAATCAATCTTCGCTGCACGTTCTTTATGCATGCGATAAAGTTCTTTTAGTCTATTTTCTAGACGGTGGTCAACTTGACCATGCGTTAACATGTTAATCTCCTGTGTTTATTTAAGTTGATAGTTGATAGTGGATGGTTGATAGTGATAGTGGATAGTTGAAATCTCAACTATCCACTATCAACATCCACTATCAACACAGGAGATTAACGGCTCGCGGGGTGCGGGTGAAATGTGAAATGGGGGCAACGGCGGCGGCGAGGCGCTCGCACGTATCGAACAAATTGACAGCGGGCGCAGCAAGGTTGAAACAGCCGTCGTCTTGGGTCAATTCATCAAACCAAGCGTTTAGTTGGGCCATCAGCGGCAGCACTGGCAATTGGGGCAATGTCAGCGTGTCGAGGAAAGCCAGCACATGAGCGCGGGCGCGGTCAAATTCGTAATAGCCGCGCCAAAAGAAAATTTCGATTTTATCGGGCAGGCGTAACGCCGCTAAAGTTGGCATATGCATGTGCATCCACGCATTGCTCATGCCAATCAACACCACCCCAAACGCCAACGCAGGCAAGAATAATTCCCCCAATGTTGTTTGCGAATGGGCAGAATCGAGGTGGCGTAGGTCGGCCAATAACAGGGCCACGTAAGCAAAGCCAAGCAAATGCGCCAAAAACGTCATGATGCGCATCACCCAGCGGCTTTTTGGGGCGCAGTCTATCTGCTCCCATAGGCGTTGGGCTTTGACGATAAATGTATCAAGGCGAAGCTGACGACCGCTGATCACAGTCGGTATTATAAGGGCCGTGCGCCTTGCGTTACGGGCTGATCACCCAGCACTTTGGCTCATGGCTTTTACGCAATCCACGCCCGCTTTGCGCCCGACAGCAACAATTGCCGCCGCAGATAGCGGGCGTGATGCGAATCCCGCGCCAGTGCGATCATGTTGCCGCCGCGACCGCCGCCCGACAATTTGGCCCCCAGCGCTCCTGCTCGCTGTGCCGTAATGCACAAGTGGTCAAGCTCGATGCACGATACACCGATATGGCGCAAAATGCGATGATTTTCGGTCATCAATTTGCCAAGCACATGATCATCGCTGTGTTGTAGCGCCTCGCGGGCGTGCTTGACCAATGACGCGATATGGTCAAAATAGCGTTCGTAAGTGGCGGTGTCTTTTTGCCAATGCTCGCGCACCGCGCCTACGACCGTCTTGGTCGGGGTTGCCACGCCGGTATCGGCGATGACCAAGGCGAATTGGCGCTCAAATTGCGCCAACGGCAACACATGGGGCGCTTCGCCCTTTACAAACCAGACCGGCTTTTCATAGGCAATGACAGTGTTGTCAATGCCACTGGGTGTGCCATGATGAATTTTTTCGATCTCATACACCAAGTCACTGATGTCGGCGGGGGCCAATTCGCGCCCCCAATATTCGGCCACCACCCGTGCACACGCCATCGAGGCTGCCGCCCCGCTGCCCAAATGCGAGCCAACCGGAATGGCCGAACGCACCTTGAGCGAGTAACGACAGTTCAATCTCGGCGTGCCGCGATCTGGCATGTCGGGTAAATTGCGCGGCTGCTGGGCCACAAATTCGGTGGTCAATTGCACAATGCGCGACAGTGGGTGTTGTGGGCGGCTATTGAGCTTGAAACGGGCGTTGATATCGGGCGCAATAATTTCAATTTCGTCGGTCGGCGCGTCTTTGGGGTGGTCATGCCAAATGCTGGCATGGGTGCGCAGTTGGGCCACAGGCAAAGCAATAGCCGGACGACCATACACCACTGCATGTTCGCCGCACAAAATCACTTTGCCACAGGCACTTCGTTGCAACCTATCGAAAAACATATAACACCCAAACCGCAATTAACAAAAATAAGGCAACCGCGAGCAACAAAGGCCGATCGCGGAACAACAATTCATCGGGTGCGCCGCCTTCGCCGCGCACATGTACCAAATAAAGATACCGAAACAATCCGTAAATTGCCACCGGAATCGTAAGCATCATGGCATGCGTGTTTGGCAATTGGGGCGCTGAAAATGTATAAAATGAATACGAGATGATGAGGCCCGTCGTGATGATTGGGATGATTTGATCGAGTAAGGGTAAATTATATTCGCGCAAAATAGCGCGAGTGCTGTTGCCGCCTTTTAGCTCGACAATTTCTTGGCGGCGTTTGCCAAAACCGAGCAGCAGCGACAAAAACAAGGTGCAGACAAACAGCCAAGGCGAGAAGCGTTCGGCGGCCACCAAGGGAATGCCTGCCACCACACGCAGCACAAACCCGATGGCAATGACGAAGACATCCACCAACACCACTTGTTTTAGGGCAAAGCTATAGGCAATTTGCATGACCAAATAAATGGCCGCGACCACACCAAAGTTTGTATTGAGCCAAAATGCCAACGACAGCGATATCACACCCAACACCACCGCCCAACCGATAGCCAGCGGCACACTGATAATGCCCTTGGCAATCGGGCGATTTTTCTTTTTGGGGTGCAGCCGATCTTGCGGCGCGTCAACGGCGTCATTTACCAAATAGACCACCGACGATAAGAAGCACAGCACCCCAAACCCGATCAAGGTGTTGAGCAGGGGCGGCATCATAAATAGCTTAAAATCGAACACGAGGGGCAAAAACACAAACCCGTTTTTCACCCATTGCTTGGGACGCATGGTTTTAATTAATCCAACAACAATATTGGTCACCGACATGGGCCGAATGTTACATCAAGGTCATTTATACTTGATGAACTTTTTATGTGGACTCAATATTTTTCACCCACCAGCCTCGATGCTGCGCTTGAAATGTTGGCCGAGCAAGTGCAATTCAGCCAACGCAATGGCACAGCCTTGCCGCGCCTGATCGCAGGGGGCACAGACATCATGATCGAATTTGAGCGCGGAGTGCGCAAAGCCTGCGCCATTATTGATATTTCGCGTTTGCAAGACCTAAACCGCATTACGCTGGAGTCCAATAGCCTCGGCAACGATGTCATTCATCTTGGCCCATTGGTAACCCATAACGAAGTGATTGTTTCGGCGTTGTGTGTCGAACGCGCCACCCCGCTGGCTTTGGCGTGCCGCGAGGTGGGTGCGCCGCAAATTCGCAATCGTGCGACTGTTGCTGGTAATCTCATTACCGCTTCGCCCGCCAACGACACCATCACCGCCCTAATTGCGCTCGATGCCCAAGTAACCTTGCGGTCGGTTCGTGGCTCGCGGGTTGTGCCGTTGGCAGAATTTTATCTGGGGGTGCGAAAAACCGTCATGCAGCCCGATGAAATGCTGATTGACATTGCCATGCCTGCCCTCAAGCCCAATCAACACGGCATTTATTTGAAATTGGGGCTGCGGCGTGCGCAGGCCATTTCGGTGGTCAATTGCGCTGTGGTGATCGAACAAGCGCCCACTGGCCTGATCGCCGCCGATGACGGCAACACCAGCGCCACCCCTGCCATCACCGACATTCGCATTGCGCTTGGCGCGGTTGCGCCCAAAATCATCCGCGCCGAAGCCGCCGAACGATCACTGGTGGGTAACCCGCTCAGCGAATTTACCATAACTCGCGCTGCCCACTTCGCCCAAAGCGCCGCCACACCCATCAGCGATGTGCGCTCGTCGGCGACCTATCGGCAAGATATGGTCGGGGTGCTGGTCGAGCGGGCCTTGCGTCGTTTGGAAACCGGGCGCGTGCTGGCAGAGTGGGCCAGCCCTGCCGTGTTGGTGGCCGGCTTGCAAGTCGCCGATGCCAGCGCCGCCAACAGCGACGCGGCAACAGCCACCGTCAACGGCATGGCTTACACCATTCCCGCCGATGCGCACGACAAGAGCGTGTTGCGTTGGCTGCGCGAAGATTGCGGTTTGATCGGCACAAAAGAAGGTTGCGCCGAGGGCGAATGTGGCGCTTGCACCGTATTGATGGACGGCAAAGCTGTGATGTCATGTCTTGTGCCGGCCCCGCGTGCCGCTGGTGCGGCCCTCACCACCATCGAAGGCGTGGGTGATGATGAAAAATTGCATCCATTACAACAGGCGTTTATTGATTGCGCCGCCGTGCAATGTGGCTATTGCACGCCCGGCTTTATCATGTCGGGCGCGGCTTTGTTTGTCGAAAATGGCAACCCCAGCGATGGGCAAATTAAAGAAGCCATCAGCGGCAATTTGTGCCGTTGCACCGGCTATTACAAAATCTTAGAGGCGTTTGACCAAACCCGTCGCGCCATGCAACCCCAACAGTAGAAGCGGGGCATCCAACCCGCCTCTACCCATCATATTTATTTGAAAACACAACGACAAAACCTCAACGACGACAATGCCGACATTGACAATGCCAGCATTGTGGCGGCATTTTTGGGTCAAAGCACAGCGACTAACCCCAAAGACCATCGGTCGGGCTATATCGCGGTGGTGGGCAAGCCTAATGTGGGCAAATCCACCTTGGTGAATGCCCTGATCGGACACAAGGTGGCGATTGTGTCGCCCAAACCACAGACTACACGCCGCCGTATTTTGGGCATTCTCACCCACCCCGATGCGCAAGTGCTGTTTGTAGACACGCCCGGTGTGCATGAACTGCGACATTCGCTCAATAAAGTGATGATGCGCGAGGTGGATCAAGCCTTGGCCGACAGTGATGCCATTTTGTTTGTCGCCGATGTCAGCCATTCGCCCACCGACGACGACCGCAATGTGGCGAAACGCATTTTGGCCGCCAAGCGCCCGATTGTGCTGGCGCTTAATAAGGCCGATACGGTTGACCCACGCTTTTTGGTGCAAAATGTGGCCGCCTATGAGGCATTGGTGACCAAAGCGCCCGCCGACCCGCCGCCGTATATGCTGACCTCGGCGGTGCGGGGCGATAATTTGGAAAAGCTGCTCGATATGGTGCTGGCGGTCACGCCGCTCGGCCCGCCCTATTACCCGCCTGACCAGTATACCGACCAAACCGAGCGCATGATCGTGTCTGAGTTGATCCGTGAGCAGGCCATCCGCAACTTGTCGCACGAGATACCGCACGCCATTGCCGTGTTGGTAGATGAATTTGACGAGCGGGCCGGTGGCGCGGCCTATATTGCCGCCACGCTGTATGTCGAGCGCGATTCGCAAAAAGGCATTTTGATCGGCGGCGGCGGGCAAATGCTCAAACGCATCGGCGCTGCCGCCCGCAAAAATATCGAGGCCGAACTTGGACGCAGTGTTTTCCTCGAATTGTGGGTGAAAGTGCGCGAACAATGGCGCACAAATTCTCGCACCGTTAACGAGTTTTTGGCAATAGAGAATAACAAGTAACGAGTAACGAGTAACGAGTAAGGACGTAATCATTACTCGTTACTCGTTACTCGTTACTCATTATTAAAAAATGGCTTTACGTTATTTATTAATGACTGTGGTAAGCACAACGCTGGCGTGTGTGATTACGGCGGCGGTGCTGCTCAATATTTTGGCGTCGCCGGTGTTGATTACTGGCGCAGCATTTGTGGCGGGGTTTTTCGTCAATTTTCTCGTGGCTGGCACAATGGCGCTGGCGGCAGGCCGACAGGCTGGGCAAAACTACATTGAGCCGAACAAAGGCCAAGTGGCTGGCACATTGATGGGCTTTTGGGTCGGGCTGGGGGCCATTATCAGCATGGTGTTGTTTGGCTTGTTCCTCAGAACCATGTATGTCGCCGATGTGCGCGGCGGCTTGGTCATCACCTTCGGTCTCGTCAGTTGCGGCATCTGCATTTTTGCCGCCCGTATCGCAGGCCGCGAAGCCGCCCATCCGCCAGAGGAAGAAGAGTGATAGTGAATAGTGATAGTGGATAGTTGTTATTCTCCACTATCCACTATCACTATTCACTATCACTATCTACTAAACCTATGGCATCGCGCAGTGAAGTTGGGCAATGGGGCGAGGGAATTGCGGCGAAGTATTTGATTGATCACGGCTATGTCATTCGGCATCGCAATTGGCGGCACGGGCACGGCGAGTTGGATATTGTGGCGGCGCTGGGCGAGCGCATTCATTTTGTCGAGGTGCGGCTGCGGCGCAGCGAGCAATTTGGCAAGCCCGAAGAAACGCTGGACGCACGAAAACAAGCCAAGTTGATCGCCACTGCCCAAGCCTATTTAGAGCAACACGACTTGCTCGACCAGCCCGCCCAAATTGATGTCATCATCATCGAGCTTGGCCCGCGTAACGCCATCACCCGCCTCGAACACCTCGAAGCCGCCATCGAAGCGTAATATAGCGTGATACCGTTACTCATTACTCATTACTCATTACTCATTACCTGTCTCTTATACACATCTCCGAGCCCACGAGACGG
>JAHBAL020000127.1 GCA_018500105.2 Anaerolineae bacterium | reverse complement strand
AGATGTGTATAAGAGACAGCTTTCCCCCCGTCTCTTGGCTCTCTTGCAAAAATTGCAGCAAGGGCGGCAGTTGACCGGCAAAGTGTGGCACGCCGGTAAATTGCTTGGCAAAAGCGTGTTGCGAGAGCGGCGCATTGTCGGCGGGTTCGCCCAATACAAGCACCTTGGCGTGCTGATACGCCCGAAATTCATCCCATGTTAAATAAGGTCGGCGCTGGTTGACAGGTTGCTCAATCAATGAGGCCCGCTCGCGCTCGGCTTTACGCTCAAGCTCATCCCATGCCGCCCGAAGTTCGGCCTCGTCGTCTAGCACCAACAAGCCGCCGCCAAGAAAATTTAAAATGGAAAATGGAAAATTTAAAATGGCATCTAAATTTTCCATTTTAAATTTTAAATTTTCAATTTCCAACGGCGTGATGCTCAAGCGGTCCAGTTTTGCATCGCTGCGTTGGGTGCTGGGGTCAAATAGGCGGATCGAATCCACCACATCGCCCCACAACTCGACACGGGCGGGCAACGGCATGGCGGGCGACCAAATATCAATAATGCCACCGCGTCGGCTAAACTCGCCGACGTGTTCGACCACACTTTGCGGCTGATACCCCATTTGCATCCAATGCGCAAGCACCTCATCCATGCGCAAAGTTTGGTCGAGCATCAGCGTGCGGCTATTCTGCAAAAACTGCGTGCGCGGCAGGGTCAGGTGCATCAAGGCGCGTGGCGAGGCCACAATAATAGGAGGAAGTGAAGATTGTGGGTTAAGGCTCGAAGATTGCAGCCCAAACATCGCTAGTTTGGCGAGCACGGCGCTGCGCTGGGCAATGACATCGGCCACCGGCGCGATTTCGTCATAAAACGCGGTGTTTGGCTCGGTCAGCCGCAACACGGCCTCTGGCTCGGCCAATCGCCGCAGCGCATCCAGCGCCACCCGCGATTGCTCAACCGACGAGACGGCATAAATGATGGGCACTTTGGCCCGCGCCGCCAATGCCGCCAACACCGTCGGCCTCGCCGCCCGCAATAATTGCAGCGCCAGCGCATCACGGCCATTTGCCGCCGCCATGATTTCCTCGAACAGTTTTGCGGTGTGGGGTGCATATTGCACCATCTGAGTCAATCCAGCAAAAGACATGGGGGGGATTGTACTGGCTTCGGGGAGAAACTTAAAATTGAAATCGGCACATGGAAAATGGGGTTACTTTCTATTTTGCTCGCTTTTCACGTGTGGTATACTCAGCACCGTTGTCCCAATAGCTCAGCTGGATAGAGCGTTTGCTTGCGGAGCAATAGGCCGGGAGTTCGAATCTCTCTTGGGACATTCAAACAAAAAATGCAAAGTAACAATGTTACTTTGCATTTTTTGTTCTCACTTCACAAATTTCGCCAAAGTCGCGTTTCTTCTCAAGAAAGTGGTAGGCCGATCTCACTATATGACTGCGAGCAAAACTCGCAGTCATATAGTGAGATCGGCGAAAACCGCATCTTTGACCCTTTTTAGGTGTATCTTATTCATAGACTATGTCACAAATTCACGTTGAACGACTTTCGAAACATTATCAGGTGCATGAAAAAGAAGCCGGGCTGGGCGGCAGCTTGCGCTCTTTTTTCGCACGCAAATATCGCACGGTCAAAGCGGTGGATGAAGTATCGTTCGATATTCAGGCCGGTGAGATGGTGGGATTTTTGGGGCCAAATGGCGCGGGAAAAACCACTACGCTTAAAGTGTTGTCGGGGTTGCTTTATCCAAGTGGTGGCAATGCCAGCGTGATGGGGCATGTGCCGCATAAACGCGAAACCGCCTATTTGAAGCAATTTACGCTGGTGATGGGCCAAAAGCAACAATTGATGTGGGATTTGCCCGCTATCGAGACGTTTTTGGTCAACCAAGCCATCTACGAAATTCCCAAAGGCGATTACGATGCCACCTTAAAAGAGCTAGATCAATTGCTCGATCTCGGCCCGCTGCTAAAAAAGCAGGTGCGCAAATTGTCGCTTGGCGAACGCATGAAGTGCGAATTGGCGGCGGCGATGTTGCACCGGCCCAAAGTGCTGTTTTTGGATGAGCCAACCATCGGGCTGGATGTGACGATGCAAGTGCGGATTCGTGACTTTATTGCAGCTTATAACCAGCGGCATGGCGCGACCATCATTTTGACCAGCCACTATATGGCCGATGTGACGGCGCTGTGCGAGCGCATCATTGTGATTGACAAGGGCAAACTTTTTTACGACGGCAATTTCCGCGAATTGATCGAGAAGATTGCGCCGTATAAAATTTTGAAATTGCAACTGAGCACGCATGCCATAAGCGAGCATTTTACAGAATACGGCAAGGTTGAATCGTGTGACGGCGTGACAGTGGTGCTGCATGTGCCGCGTGAACGTGCCACCGACACTGCCGCCCATCTGCTCACTCAATTCAAGGTCAACGATGTCACCTTCGAAGACCCGCCTGTCGAAGATATCATTCGGCAAGTGTTTGAAGGAAACCGCAAATAGAGTTATGAGTTATGAATGATGAATGATGAATTATGAATTATGGATTTGAGATCCGCCATTCATAATTCATCATTCATAACTCAACATTACATCCGATGTTAAAAAAATACCCTACCCTGTTGCGGGCCAGTTGGGCGCTAATGCTAGAGTTTCGCGGCGAAATCGTGATGTGGATGATGTCGAGCGCCATCGCTTTTGTCATGCTGCTGGTATGGCTGAGCGTTGCCGAAGCAAATAACGGTGTCGTAAACGGTTTTGCCAGCGGCGACTTCATCACTTATTTCCTCATTAGCTGGGCAATGCGCAATTTGACGGCAGTGTGGGCCTCGTGGGAAATGGATGCTGGCATCCGCGAAGGGCGACTCTCGCCCATGTTGCTGCGGCCAATGCACCCAGTTCATTGGGATATCAGCCAAAATATCGCCGAAAAGGCGTTGCGGGCGTGTCTGGTTGTGCCAGTTGTGGCAGTTGTCACGTTATTTGTGCCCGGCGTGCGCATTGATTGGTCAATTTCGACCGTGCTGGCGTTTGGGCTATCGCTGGTCGGGGCGTGGTTTATCTTGTTTTGGTCAGATTACCTAACCGGTCTGTTCGCATTTTGGACCTCGCAAGTCGAGGCGATCATCCTCACCTGGTTTGGCATTCGGCTCATTCTGTCGGGCATGATCGCGCCGCTGGCGATGTTTCCGGCTTCGGTGCAAACTGCGCTGTATTGGCTGCCTTTTCGCTACACCAACTCGTTTAGTGTCGAGATTTTGACCGGACGCATCAGCGGCGGCGAGCTATGGGCTGGGTTTGCCATTCAGGCAGCATGGGGTCTCTTTTTCTTCGTCGTTTCCCGCATTGTGTGGAAAATTGCCCTGCGCAACTATAGCGCTGTAGGCGCATAAAGATAACAAGACAAAATGGTCAAATATATCAAACTGCTCGGCGTGTTCATTCGCGCCAGTCTGCTCACCGAGTTGGAATATCGCGCCAATTTTATCGCCCAAATATTTTTGGGGCTGTTGTGGGCCGTTGTCGTTTGGGTGAGTGTGTTAATTTTCTTCGCCCATACCACCACCCTCGGCGGCTGGGAATATGCGCAGGTGTTGATCGTGGTCGGTATGTTTAGCCTCATTAATGGCCTGATCGAATGTATGCTTGCGCCAAATGTCAAACGCCTGATCGAAATGGTGCGGCTCGGCACACTCGATTTTGTGCTGCTAAAACCAGTGAGCAGCCAATTTATGACCACCTTGCGCTATACACGCTTTAATGGCATTGGCGATTTCAGCGCGGGCGTGTTAACCATCATCTACGCCTTTGGGCAAATGACCTATCGGCCCAGCCTCGAAGCGATTGTGCAATTCGCGTGCGTGTTTCTCATGGCTTGCCTCACGGTCTATAGCATTTGGGTTTTCATCGCCACCGCCTCGTTTTGGCTGGTCAAAGTCAACAATCTCACCGAATTATTTCGCTCAATCTACGACACAGGGCGCTTTCCCATCACCACGTTCCAAGGCGGGGTGCGCTTTTTCCTCACCTATGTCATGCCCATCGCCTTTATCACTACTTTTCCGGCGCAGGCATTTTTGGGCAAACTTGATGCGGCCACAACGTTAACCTCAGTAGCGATTGCGGCAATCACTTTTATCGCCAGCAACCGCTTTTGGAATTTCGCCATTCGCAATTACAGCAGCGCCAGTTCGTAAATCTGGGCTAAAATCGGCAGCATGGAAGACCAAGCGAAAAAGCAACTGACGCGGCGGCTACAAATTATCGAAGGTCATGTTCGCTCGGTGCAGCGCATGGTAGATGAAGGGGCGTATTGCATTGACACCATTCGCCAAATCACCGCCATTCAATCGGCATTAAACAAGGTGAGCGAGATCATCCTCGAAAACCACCTTGAAACTTGTGTCACCTCGGCCATTCGTAACGGCGATACGCTAGAGCGAGAGAAAGCTCTGCGCGAAATCGCCGAAATCTTCCAACAATCGCACAAGGTCTAGCATGAAAAAAATCGGTTTGCGCATCATTGGCGTGTCTGTGTTGCTCACGCTGGTATTCATCGGCATTGCCATTGGATTGGCACAATGGCGGCAATCTATTCTCGAAAACGCCTCACCAATCAACTTCGATACCGCCAGCGCCGATCAATTGGCGGCAATTGCAGTGAGATTTGACACAAACGGCATTGGCACGCAGGTCATTGACAATACCGCCATGACCTTCAAGCTCGCGCCTTACCCAATCAAGGCCAACACGCCCACCACGCTTACGCTCATCCCGCTCGACACGCGCAGCACCACGCTTACCGTCATTACCCCCACCTTGCTCATCAGCCCGCAAGACGCGGCCAGCGCCAGCCCGCAAACCATTCAGCGCCAAAACGATGGCACGTATCGCGCCTATATCACCTTGCCTCAAACCGGCCAATGGCGCTTGCGCCTTAACTATGCAATGGGCAGCAAAACGGGTTACAGCGTCTTGATGTTGATTGAGGCGAAATGAGACCGTCGGTGATTGCGCGGAGCGACACTACCGACAGACCAACCGGCCTAATGCGCCGCCAATCGTTCAGCTTCGTCGCGTTCTTTGACCAAAAACTCTAGCACAAATGTATAGGCCGCGCCGGTAACGGGTGTGCCAAAAATGAGGCCCCAAAAACCAAACAATTGCACGCCGACAGTGGTGGAAAGCAACGCCAAAATGCTCGGCATCCCCACCGCGCCGCTCATCACACGCGGGGTGATGATATAGGCGTTAATCAAGTTGCTCACCACAAGCGTCAGCATCACCCAACCCAAAACAGCGGGATTGGCAAACAGGGTGACAAAGAAAACCGTGATCATGCCCAATGGTGTGCCGACCAAAGGCACTAAATTCACCATAAAATACAATGCCGCAGTGGGCAAGGCGTAATTGACCCGAAAAATAGTAAGTGCCAAGAAACACATTGCGCCTTCGAGCGCCGCCGCCAGCAATGCCCCACGCAAATAACCCTCGAAGGCGCGGCTAATGCGGGTGGTGGCCTCTTGGGCGGTGCGATGGGCGCTCTTGGGCAACACCTTAAAGAAATCTTCACGGAGTTGTCGGCCTTCCATCGTGATGTAAATGCTCAGAATAATAGACAACAGCAACTGAGTTAAGAATGAACCAACGCCGGTCAGCACCAGCACAGTCTGTTGCCCAAGCAAGGTGGCAAATTGGCTGACTTGGCTGCTGATATTTTGCGAACGGACCAATTGATCAATGGCGGCCAAATCCACATTGAGTGTGGCGGCAATACTGCCGCTTAGCTCAGACAAGCGCACCGGCAAGGTGGCGTAAATTTCGGGGGCGCGGTTAATTAGGTCAGCCACCTGCGGCACAATCGTCGTAACGCCGATGCTGACTAAACCGATGATGATCACCAGCAAGGCCAAATATGAGATCGCCACCGGAATACCAAGCGGCAAACGCCATGCGGCTAATCGCTCCGTTTTTGCGCCCAGAGTCGGGCGCAATTGGTTGAGCAAAAATTTTGGCACGCGCACTTGCGAAAGCAGTTGAATGAGTGGCCGCGCCAAAACAGACAAATACCACGCTCCGGCCATAATTGACACCAAACTGCCAAGTTTTAGGCCAAATGTCCATAATTGTTCGATGAGATGGAGCGCCAATGCCACGCCTGCCAGCATAAGCACCACGCGCACCAGTTGAGGGTATTTTGTTGTCACGGTCTACTCCTTGTTAAATTGTTCACTGGCTTTGCCAAGCCCTAAGGCATCGGCCACACGATTGACATAGTTAAACCACGATGCGATCATCGTGATTTGCAAAATGGCTTGATCGCCAAAACCAACGGCCCGTAATGCCTTCACATCGTCTTCGATCAGGCTAGATGGCTGTTTTGTCAAACGAATGACAAAATCAACCATAACCCGATCTTGTGCATTTAAGTCGGCTTGGGCTGGATTCTGCCGCAACGCGGCAACGAATTCTTCGTCGAGCGACACTCGACGCAAAAATTCGGTATGGCTCTCGGTTCAGTAAAAGCAATGGTTTTGCAGCGACACAACCGAGGCGATCAATTCATGTTGTCTACGAGTGAGTGGCAAATCGGGTTGCAGCAATACACCATAGGCCGACATAATGTGACGCATTGCTTCAGGGATGAGACTATGTGCCGCCGTAATGCTGTCTTCGCTCCCATCTGGGTTGACCAAGGCTGGCACACTGGCCTTGTATTCATCGGGATACAGTTGGTAAATGTCATTGTAAACTGCGCGTAAATCAGCATCGGCCTGTCGCGCTGGGGTCATCTTTATCCAAGGCATGGCCCTATTTTATACGTTTTATACCTGATATGGTTTTGTTTTACTGCCCAAATGCCATTTTCAAGAAGTCTATTTCGGTGTAAAATGCGTTCCCTTATCTTCGTTGAAGATATTTAGGATAAAAGACTAAGTGTCATGTTAACAATATTGGTTTTGCATCTCGCCAAAGCGTTTCAGCTTGTGGAAAGATCATAAAACCACAGAAAATTTTTTACGCTTGGAACACCGAAACAAAACTACGGTGCGCGGTCTCCGTTGCACGGCTGGGGTTTTGTTTCGGTGTTGTTGTGTATCGCAAAAAACAAACTAAATAAGGTAACGTGTATGAAATACCGCTTGACATTCTCTCAGCACGGAATAGGGGATTGTCAGGTTGTAACTCATACAAAAAGCAAAAACAGAAAAAACAGAAAACAGAGGAATTAAAGAAACAAAAAAATCATGAATGAACTTACCGGTTTTGAACAGAGCATGATTTACATGACGTTGGTCATCGCCGTCATCGGCCTTATCTACGCCCTGTATTTGCGTGCCGAAGTGCTGGCAAAAGATAAAGGCACGCCAGCCATGCAAAAAGTGTGGAATGCGATTAAGACAGGGGCCTTGGCCTATTTACAGCGCCAAGCAAAAGCCATTATGCCGCTCATCGCGGTTCTCACTGTTGCGCTATTTCTTAGCGTCTACATTGTGCCCCCCACGCATGAGGCCGTTGATCACTTCAAGGCCCAAGGCATCACCGACACCAATACCATCACCCTTATTATTGCGATTGGTCGCGCCTTGGCCTTCATTATGGGCGCAATGTTCTCGCTCGCAGTGGGCCAAATGGGCATGCGCATCGCCGTTGATGCCAACGTGCGCGTGGCCAGCGAAGCTCGCCGCAGTTTTGGCGGCGCAATGAAATTGGCCTATCGTGCTGGAACCGTGACCGGCATGTTGACCGACGCGCTTGGCTTGTTTGGCGGCACAATTATTTTCATCATTTTTGGTCGCGCCACCCCCGATGTGCTATTGGGCTACGGCTTCGGTGCAACCTTGTTGGCTTTGTTTATGCGCGTGGGCGGTGGTATTTTCACCAAAGCCGCCGACGTGGGCGCCGACTTGGTTGGCAAAGTTGAACAAGGGCTAGAAGAAGACGACCGCCGCAACGCCGCCGTCATCGCCGACCTCGTGGGCGACAACGTGGGTGACTGCGCGGGTATGGCTGCCGACATTTTCGAAAGCTACGAAGTCACCATCGTTTCGGGCCTCATCTTGGGCTTGGCACTCACGGCCCTAACGGGTAGCCTGCAATGGATCGTGTTCCCGCTCGTGATTCGTGGCATCGGCGTGGCCAGCTCTATCGTCGGCACCTTCTTGGTCAAGGCAGACAGCGGCAAAGACGGGCGCGACGCGCTCAAGGCCATCAACAAAGGCTTCTATATTTCTGCCGTCATCAGCGTCATTTTGTTTGCCATCTTCAGCGTCTTCTATATGAAGAATGGCAACAATGTAGAACTGCGCCCCTTCTTCTCGGTGGCGCTCGGCGTGGCGCTGGTGTTGATCATTGACAAGCTCACCGAATATTTCACCGACACCCACTACAAGCCCATCAAAGATATCTCCAAGGCAACTGGCGGCGGCCCCGCCACCGCCATCTTGAGCGGTATGGTGGTCGGCAAAGAAAGCGCGGTGTGGACCACCCTCGTCATCGCTGCCGCCATTGGCGTCTCGTTGTTTATCTGGTCAGACGCTGGCGTGGCTTACGTGCTCTATGGCATCGCCATGACCGGTATTGGCATGCTCTCGTTGACCGGCAACAACGTGGCGATGGACAGCTTTGGCCCCATCAGCGATAACGCCAACGGCGTGGCTGAAATGGGTGGCGAAACAGGCGAATGCCGCCGCGTGCTCGATGAATTGGATGCCGTGGGCAACACCACCAAAGCCATTACCAAAGGCGTGGCGATCGGCAGCGCCGTCATTGCGGCGGTGTCGTTGTTCGGCTCATTCATCACCGATGTCAACACCGTGCTGAGCACGCTCAAGCAACCGTTGATGACAGGCATCAACGTCGCCAATCCCAAGGTGTTTATCGGCTTGCTGATCGGCGGCACGATTCCATGGCTATTCTCTTCCATCGCCATCAAGGCGGTCGAACGCGCCGCTGGTTTGATTGTGGACGAAGTGCGCCGCCAATTCCGCAACCCCGACATCATGAGCTACAAGATCGAGCCAGATTACAAGGCAGCGGTTTCAATCAGCACCCAAGCGGCCCAACGTGAATTGATGACCTTGGCGCTGTTGTCAGTGCTTGGCCCCATCATCGTTGGGCCGTTGCTCGGTGTCGAAGCCTTGGGCGGTTTCTTGGCTGGCGTCATTCTCAGCGGCCAATTGTTGGCAGTCTATATGGCCAACGCTGGCGGTGCGTGGGACAATGCCAAGAAGCTCATCGAAACCGAACCCCGAAATAAAGAAAAAAACACGGGCAAAGGCAGTGATCGGCATAAGGCGGCAGTGGTAGGCGACACAGTCGGTGACCCGCTCAAAGACACCTCTGGCCCCGCGCTCAACCCAATGATTAAGGTGATTAACCTTGTCTCGGTCATCATTGCGCCACTGGTCGTGACCTATGCCAATAACCCGATTAGCATTATCCTAAGCTTGGCAATGGTCGGCGTGTTTGGTTGGGTCGTGCTCAATAGCAAAAAAGACCCAGCTTAAGCCGCTTAATCATCTGAGAGATTAACGCACAATAAAAAACGCATGAGCAAGATCGCTCATGCGTTTTTTTTATGCTGCGTTGCAACTTTGTCGCCACTGTTTCGTAATGTAAACCATGAACGAAATATCAAACGAACGTGTAATTGGCAATGAACCGCGCCGCGAACCCGGCTGCCTCATTCAAGCCTTGTGGCTGGTGTTTGTGGGCTGGTGGGCCGGAGGCATCGCAACCGCTGTCGCATGGTTTTTAAACACCACCATCATCGGTTTGCCCGTCGGCTTGGCTATCTTGAACAATTTGCCCACCATTTTGGCCTTGCAGAGCCAAGCCCGTGTCGTCTATACACGTAGCGGCAGCATTAACACCCAATCGCTGCCCCAATACCCATTCTTGCTACGCGCAATCTATTTCTTGCTTATTGGCTGGTGGTGGAGTGGCATCTGGCTTGGCATCGCTTACGCGCTCAGCCTCACCATCATCTTGTTACCATTTGCGCTCGAAATGGTGCGCAGCACGCCTTTCATGACCACCCTAAAGCGATATTAAGACCACTACGGCGAAAATGGGTAAGGCAAGCGATAGCGGTGCAGGGTCGGGATATATTGGCGATGGGCCTCACGATAGCTATGACCATCATAGCCAGCCCCATTAAATGGCACATCGAGCCGCGCCACGCCAAGCACCCGCAGGCGCAACACCGAAATGACCGGCGCGTCGGTTGCAGCATCGGCGCGATGCACCCCAAACAGGGCTTGCGCGTTTGAACCGGCGGGCAGTGTCACCTCATAACACGACAACCCCAGCGTTGGGTCGAGCGATGGATACGTGCTCCTCAACCCATCCGCTGGGGTTTGACATAATTTGTAATTGCCGGGCTGCAATTGGCTAAAATTCACCCAGCCTTCTGTATCACTCAGTTGCTCGACCAGCAAAATGCCCAAGCGCGTATGCAGGCTGACCTGCTGCTGGGCAAGTCCAGATTCATCATGGTCATATACCCCGTCATGATTGATATCATCGAACACACGAGCGGTTAAGCCCGATAATCGTTGATTAACAAATATGCAGCGCACTTCTTGCAACGCTGCTGACGTTAACACCACAGACCGCGCAGCCATGTCAATTTTCACCGCATTTGCGGGTGAACATGCAATATCGCTCAATAGCCACGTGCTGGGCAAATGCGCCGTAATCACGTTTGTGCCCGCCAGTGGGATTTCGTGCGTGTCACTAACGCCGTCGCCATCATCCACAGCAGGGTTATCTAATTCAAACATGTGGGTGTCGCTCGAAAAACGAAAGTTTTGAATACTATGCGGTTGAGCCAGCACCTGAATTTGCAGTTTTGCTGCCGTTGGCGATGTATCGGTTGTGATCGAGTCGCTTGATGGCGCAGCATCTCCGGCGGGCGCATCTTGGGCTGACGCGGCATGGCGGCTAAATGCACCAATACTGCCGCCGCCAAAATCATCGAAGCGCATCGCTCCGGTTGGCAACGCCAAAATCCCAATTTGGCCGCCATTATTGTTAACATCGCTATCGGTAATGGTGCGTGTGGCGACCATCACACCATTCTTAAATATCTCAAGTTGACCATTCGATTTCACCCGTGCGCCCAATTGATCGCCTGCATTCATCGCCAATGGCGTTTCGCTCCCAACCTCAACTAAGCCATTCACCCGACTATAGCTAAACACCACCACCGATTGATAATATGGCAAAAATAGCACGTTAATAAAGCGTATTTCGCCTTGGCTATCCACCCCATATTTCAAAATCAGGCCGATTTCGCTCGACTGCGTATTGATCAATTTGATGAACGCCTCTTGATTGGCGGCGAAATTAGCATTCCAAAACACCCAGCCATTTGTCGTTGGGGCGAGCTGGTTGCCGTTAATCTGATAGCTGCTCAACGATCCAAACCAAGGTGCAGCCAACGCCCCATTGGCCCGATTGAAATTGTCAATGATGCCAGTAGATGGGAAACTTGTCGCCGAGGTAGGCGTGGCGGTCGGGGTGCGGGTCGGGGTGCTCGTCGCCCCCGGCAATGGCGTTGCGGTGGCAGTTGGGGTGCGGGTAGGTGTGCTGGTT